>JAZUBN010000073.1:0-8935 GCA_045638565.1 Oscillospiraceae bacterium
ATAGAATGAATTGCATCACAGATGCGTGAATTGAAACCAATGGTTTCATGAATTGCACTTTGTGCATGAATTGTGTCTTTCAGACACATTAAGGTGCCTGCGGCGCTATTTAATAAAACGCCCGTCGGGCTACACCTCATCCGTCAGCCTTACGGCCGCCACCTTCCCCTCAAGGGGAAGGCTCTACCCCTCCGTCAATCTTCGATTGACACCTCCCCTTGCACAGAGGAGGCGTAACTTTACTGATTTGCCAGCTTATTGATAACTTCAGGCAAAATAATCCATTCTGCCTCTGTCATAACACGCTTCTGAAGCACTTCAGGTGTGTCGCCATCTTCGACATACACAGCCTTCTGTGCCAGGATTTCGCCGCCGTCAACGATTTCATCTACATAATGAACTGTTGCGCCGGTAACTTTTACACCCTTTTTGAGAGCTTCCTCGTGGACTTTAAGACCATAATAGCCTTCGCCGCAGAAGGATGGGATGAGTGAAGGGTGGATATTGATGATTTTCTTTTCAAATGCTCTGATGAACTTTGGAGAAAGAACGCTTAAGAAACCTGCGAGAACAACGAGTGAGCAGCCTTCTGCATTGATAGCATCTATCATTGCCTGTTCAGCATCTTCCTTTGAAGCAAAGTCCTTCTTGCGGATAACGGCAGTTTTGATGCCGTGATTCTTTGCGCGTTCGAGAGCATAAGCTGATGTTTTATTTGCAATTACAAGGGCTACTTCGGCATTTTTAATCTTGCCAGATTCGATAGCATCGATAATAGCCTGAAGATTTGTGCCGCCGCCCGAAACGAGAACAGCAAGTTTTAGCATAATTCGATACCGTGTTCGCCGTCTTCAACGTGGCCGATTACGTATGCATCTTCGCCGTTAGCCTTGAGGATGCTGAGAGCCTTTTCAACGTCTTCCTTAGCTACGATTGTAATCATACCAACGCCCATATTGAATGTGGAGAACATATCAGGCATTGGAATACCACCGCGTTCTGCGATGAGCTTGAAGATTGGGAGAATACGTACGGAAGCCTGATCGATAACAGCCTTCTTGCCCTTTGGAAGAGCTCTTGGAATGTTTTCATAGAAGCCGCCGCCTGTGATGTGAGCGATGCTCTTAACCTTGATTTCATCGAGGAGAGCGAGAACAGGCTTTACATAGATTCTTGTAGGTGTGATGAGAGCTTCGCCAAGTGTCTTGCCGAGGGATTCTTCATACTTATTGAGGTCTGCGTTTTCAACGTCGAATACCTTACGAACGAGGGAGAAGCCGTTGGAGTGAACGCCGCTGGATGGGAGAGCGATAAGAACGTCGCCTGCGTTTACGTTGTCGTTGGAGAGAATATTCTTCTTGTCTACGATACCAACTGCAAAACCAGCGAGGTCGTATTCTTCTTCCTTCATGAGACCTGGGTGTTCAGCTGTTTCGCCGCCGATGAGAGCACAGCCGGACTGTACGCAGCCTTCTGCAACGCCGGAAACGAGAGCTGCTACCTTTTCAGGATAGTTCTTGCCGATTGCGATGTAGTCGAGGAAGAAAAGTGGCTTTGCGCCGCCGCAGATAATGTCGTTTACACACATAGCAACACAGTCGATACCGAGAGTATCGTGCTTGTCCATGAGGTAGCCGAGCTTTACCTTTGTGCCGCAGCCGTCTGTGCCGGAAACGAGAACTGGTTCTTCATAGCCTGTTGGGAGAGCGATGAGACCGCCGAAGCCGCCGAGACCGGAGAGAACGTGTTCTGTCATTGTGCGTGCAACGCTTGCCTTCATGAGCTCAACAGCCTTGTAACCGGCTGTTACGTCAACGCCCGCTGCCTTGTAGCTATCGCTGAAATTTTTCATAGTGATCACCTTTTATAGTTAATATTTTTGTTTTCCTGTAAGGTTTGTGTGGAATGGGATTTATGTGCTTAATGTCATCCTGAGGGCAAAGCCCGAAGGATCTCCCTGCCATCTGACGAAACTGCAGACCGCAGGAGATTCCTCACACAAGGTTCGGAATGACACTGTTTTATAATAATATCTTATACGTCGAGCTTTTCGTCGAACTTATCCTTCATATGAGCCTTTTCGACGCAGATAGGATATTCGCCTGTGAAGCAGCCGAGGCAGAAGCCCTTAGCCTTGCAGCCCTTGGCTACGCACTTTGCATCTTCGATGCCGAGGAAGCCGAGGGAGTCAGCGCCGATTGATTCACGCATTTCTTCCATTGACATACGGCAAGCGATGAGATTCTTCTTATTGTCGATGTCTGTGCCGAAGTAACATTCATTGATGAATGGTGGGGAGGAAAGGCGGAGATGGATTTCCTTTGCGCCTGCTTCTCTTAAAAGCTTAACGATACGTGCAGATGTTGTACCTCTTACGATGGAGTCATCAACGAGAACAACTCTCTTGCCGCGTACTGTTTCAGCGATAGGGTTAAGCTTGATCTTAACCGAGTTTTCACGCTGAGACTGGAGAGGCTGGATGAATGTTCTGCCGATATATCTGTTCTTGAGAAGACCTACGCCGTATGGGATGCCCGATTCTTCTGCATAACCCATAGCTGCGTCAAGACCGGAGTCAGGAACACCGCAGACGATGTCTGCATCAACAGGATGGGATTTAGCGAGGAAGCGGCCTGCCTGCTTTCTTGCTTCATGAACGCTGGAGCCTTCAATTACAGAGTCAGGACGTGCAAAGTATACATATTCAAATACGCAGAGACCGTCTGCAGGACCTGTACTCTGCTTGTAAACCTTGAGTTCACCGTCAACAACTTCAACGATTTCACCAGGTTCAACATCGCGGAGGAACTTAGCGCCGACAGAGTCAAGAGCGCAAGTTTCGGATGCGAATACATAGCCGCCCTTGAGTGTACCGATGCAGAGAGGACGGAAGCCGTGAGGGTCACGTGCTGCGATCATCTTTCTTGGAGACATGATGAGGAGGCAGTATGAGCCTTCAAGCTTGTCCATAGCTCTTTCGATAGCTTCTTCGATGGAGGAAGCTGTGAGACGTTCCTTTGCGATGAGATAGGAGATAACTTCTGTATCGTTTGTTGTATGGAAAATAACACCCTGATTTCTCAGTTCTTCACGGATTTCAACGCCGTTTACGAGATTACCGTTGTGAGCGAGAACGAGTGTGCCCTTTGCGTGACGCACAACGAGTGGCTGTGCATTTACAGGGCTGGACTGTTCCTTTGGAGCATATCTTACATGACCGATAGCCATCTGACCGAGAGGGAACTTTTCCATAACGTCGAGAGTGAAGACTTCAGGAACAAGACCAACGTCCTTCACTGTTGTCATAACACCACGGTCGTTAACGCAGATACCGCAGGATTCCTGACCTCTGTGCTGGAGAGCATAAAGACCGAACTGTGTTTCACCTGCTACGTTTACGTCGGAGCCCGGTACTGTTGTGATACCGAAAACACCGCACTCATCGTGGATAATATCCTTTTCGAGATCAAACTCTTCTTCTGTGAAAATGCTGTCTGTAATCATAATTATACCTTCTTTCACATTTACGAATTTATTTAACTTACTAATTTATTTACCTGTAAGGCGATAATAGGTTTCTTCCAGAATATCCACATCGTCCACATTTCTTCTGAAACGGTCCTTATCCAGCTTTTCGCCCGTCTTGCTGTCCCACAGGCGGCAGCTTTCAGGAGAAATTTCGTCAGCCAGAAACAGCCTTCCCTCTTCGTCCCTGCCGAATTCAAGTTTGCAGTCGACTAATGTGATGCCGATATTTTCCATATATGCGGAAAGTATCTCATTGACCTTGAGGGCTGTCTTTTCCATAAACTCCAGCTCTTCTTCCGAGCAGAGAGCCATGGCGGCGATGTGATATTTATTTACATAAGGGTCGCCCAGTCTTTCATCTTTATAGGAAAACTCAAGAATGGTACGGCTGAGCTTTTTACCTTCGGCGAATCCGAAACGCTTGACGAGTGAGCCTGCCGCAACATTTCTGACAATGACTTCGACAGGAATGATACGCAGCTTTTTTATAAGAGTTTCGTTGTCAGACACCTCTTCTATGTAGTGAGTGGCGATGCCCTTTTCCTCAAGCAGACGCATAAAGTGATTTGTCACCTTGTTGTTTATCATACCTTCGGAATAACGGCGCTGAGCACCGAAAACAGGCACATCATCCTTGTACTCTATAAGATAGCGGCTTTCATCTTCTGTTTTGAATATTCTTTTGTATTTTCCTTCGTAAATCTGGGTCAGCTTATTCATAATCTTACTGGATACCTTCAGCCTGAAGCTTCTTGTCCTTTGCGATGACTGTATTTGTCATATCTTCCTTCATTGTGTCCAGCTTCTTTGCAAGATCTTCTTCGTAAACACCGAGAATCTGTGCAGAGAGGATAGCTGCGTTTTCAGCGCCGTCGATAGCAACTGTTGCTACAGGAACACCGGATGGCATCTGAACTGTGGAAAGAAGAGCATCAAGACCGACAAGTGTAGAGGACTTGATTGGAACACCGATAACAGGGAGTGTTGTATGTGCTGCGAGAACACCTGCAAGATGAGCAGCCTTGCCAGCCGCTGCAACGATTGTGCCGAAGCCGTTAGCCTTTGCATTGGATGCAAAATCACAAGCTTCCTTTGGTGTTCTGTGAGCAGACATGATTCTCATTTCCCATTCGATGCCGAAGGAATCGAGCTTCTTCGCGCACTTCTTCATGATTTCGAGATCGCTGTCACTGCCCATTACGATAGCAACTTTTTTACCCATTTTGAACCTCCATATATAGTTAAAAATTTATTCCTAAAATACAGTTACTTGTGAGCATTGCGCCCACAAGTAGCTGAGAAAAATACTTATTTGTTTTTCATAATGTCGAGAATATACTTCTCTGTAAGCTCCATACCAGGAGAGGAGATATAAGCCATATTCTGCATTGTCTTTTCAGGTGTATCGCCGAGGATAGCGTGAACATTTTCGATGCTTACATTCTTGAGCGCAAACTGTGCAGCCATAAATGCAGAGCTGATACCTGCAAGAGCCTTCATAACACAGCCTGGGTTGCCGCCGTGGCAGATCATGCCGACAACGGAAGCCGCCATATTATCGATAGTTCTGCAGAGCTGTTCATAGTTGCCGCCGAGAAGATGGCAGATTGCAACAGCAGAGCCTGTGCCGCCTGCTACTGCGCAGCCGCAGAGAGCAGAAAGCTTGCCGGAATAGGACTTGATATACATAGTTGTAAGGCAGGAGAGCATACCTGCGCGAACGATTTCTTCTTCTGTCTTGCCCATGATCTTACCTGTGATGAATGCAGGCATCATAGCGAGAAGACCGTGAGAGCCGGAGCCTGTAAGGCTCATTGCTGGCTTACCAGCGCCCGAAAGACGAGCTTCGATGCCGCCGCAAGCTGCGATTTCAGAGCTCTTCTGCCAGTCGTCAGAATATCTCTTGCCGCCGTTCTGTTCGATGAGGATTTTTGTCATTGGAACGATATCCATTTCGATGCCTTCGTCCAAAAGTGCTGTATCCATAAGGAATGCTTCCTGAAGGAACATCATTTCTTCGATAGGACCATTCAGGCAGTAATCATAGATATCCTTGAATGTATAGTTGTTGATGCAGTCGTCTGCTGCAGCAGCTGCAGCTGCTTCTTCGTCGTTCTGGAAGATAACTTCGCCGTTCTTCTTCATTTCAACGATATTTGTGTGGCTGTTCTTTACTGTAACTTCGCCAACACCTGCATCAGTTGTAACCTTTGCATAGATGTAGATTTTGGAATCGATGCCGGAGAGGTCTGTCACGACCTTGCCTTCAGAAAGAAGAGTGCGTGCCTTTGCCATATCTTCTTCTGTGATGCTTTCTATAACGAGAAGGCCCTTTGAGCTGTCGCCTGCAACTGCGCCGATAGCAGCAGCAAAATCCTTGCCCATATCTGGTGTGCCAGGAATAGGACATGTAAGAGCATTCTTGAAGATGCCTGAATTAAGGCTCATTTCAACTTTAAGAACAGTACCTGGAACGATATCTCTTGCTATAGCACAAGCGTAGGCGAAAGCGCCCGGTTCTGTGCAGCCAAATGCAGGCTTGATGTCATTCAAAACGAAATGCGCTAATAATATCATAACTTTACCCCACTTAAATTAAAAAATATTTTTACCATTATATTATACATTAAAATTTTTTCATTTTCAAGTCAAAAACTGCACTTTTTTACAATTTTTTCACAAAAAATGGCACCTACACGGATTTGGTGAAACTTTGAAGCGCGGCTCATATTGTCCATATTTTGACAATAAGTAATGGCGTGTGACTTTACACTCTGCCATTTCATTTGTCAAGTAGAAAATAAGGCTTAATTTTTGTATATATTGCCAAGGAGAATTATTGCTCATATACTTGACATTTCGCCCGTCAGCCACTACAATATATAGTGCAGACCGAAATTAAAATTACAATATTTTGTTTTCACTCTGTATTGCAAACAATAGATATTGTGGTACAGCAATTACGATGTGACACTTATCCAATCCGTGACGAAGTCACACCTTAATGCGCCGCAGGTGCAATTCATGAGCGCCGGCTCAATTCATGCCGTAAGGCAATTCATTCCGAAATAATAACTTTCAGTTTTCAATTCCCGACTTACACATAAAAAGGAGATACTATGAATATAGGCAACAGCGGTCTTTCCGTTCTCAAAAAGCGCTATCTCATAAAGGATGAACAGGGCAACGCCACAGAAAACGTTGAAGATATGTTTAACCGTGTGGCAACTACAATTGCTTCTGCCGACACAAAATACGGCGGAAATGCAGACGAATCGGCAAAAATCTTCTACGATATGATGACCGATCTCGAATTCCTGCCAAACTCCCCTACACTTATGAATGCAGGCCGTCTTCTCGGTCAGCTTTCGGCTTGCTTCGTCCTTCCTGTTGACGACAGCATGGAAGATATTTTTGAAGCTATCAAGAATGCTGCTCTCATCCATAAATCGGGCGGCGGCACAGGCTTTTCCTTCACACGCCTTCGTCAGAAGGGCGCTCCTGTAAACTCCACAGGCGGCGTGGCAAGCGGTCCTGTCACATTCATGAAGGTTTTCAACTCTGCAACAGAAGCTGTCAAGCAGGGCGGCACACGCAGAGGCGCAAATATGGGTATGCTCCAGATAGACCATCCGGACATTCTTGAGTTCATCGACTGCAAGGCAGACGGCAGCGAAATCACAAACTTCAATATTTCTGTCGCTGTTACAGAAAAGTTTATGGAAGCGGCTCTTAAGGGCGAAAACTATGACCTTATCGACCCTCGCACAGGCGAAGCTGTCGGAAGCCTGGATGCAAAGGAAGTTTTCGATAAAATCGTCACAGCGGCTCACAAAAACGGCGAGCCTGGCATCGTTTTCATCGACCGTCTCAACCGTGATAACGTAGTGCCTAATCAGGGCAAAATCGAAGCTACAAACCCTTGCGGCGAGCAGCCTCTTCTCCCTTACGAAAGCTGCAACTTAGGCTCCATCAACCTTGTTGCAATGCTCAAGGAAACAGAAAACGGCTTTGAAGTGGATTACGAAAAGCTTGAACGTGTGACACGCAACGCTGTCCACTTCCTCGATAACGTAATCGATGTAAATAACTACCCTCTCGAAGCTATCGACAAGACAACAAAGGCAACACGCAAAATCGGTCTTGGCGTAATGGGCTTTGCAGATATGCTTCTTCTTCTCGGTATTCCATACAACTCCGACGAAGGTGTTGCTGTGGCAGAAAAGGTGATGGGCTTCATCAACAATACTGCCAAGGACGAAAGCAGAAAGCTTGCTGAAGTGCGCGGCGCTTTCCCTCTCTTTGAAGAAAGCATTTATGCTGACGGCAAGCCAATAAGAAACGGCACAGTCACAACTATCGCTCCAACAGGCACACTTTCCATCATCGCAGGCGTTTCCTCCGGTGTTGAGCCTGTCTTTGCATACGTTTTCATCAGAAATGTTATGGACGGCACAGAGTTTATCGAGGTCAATCCTGTCCTTAAAAAGACACTTGAAAAGCGCGGACTTTATTCCGATGCTCTTATGAAGAAGATTTCGGAAGAAGGCTCGCTGGCTCACATTCCTGAGATTCCTATGGACATCAAGCGTGTCTTTGTTTCGGCTCACGATGTAAGCCCAATCTGGCACATCAGAATGCAGGCGGCTTTCCAGAATAACATCGACAACGCAGTAAGCAAGACTGTAAACTTCGAAAGCTCGGCAACTGTCGAGGATGTTCGTGAAGTTTACGAACTGGCTTATAAGCTTGGCTGTAAAGGTGTAACCATTTACCGTGACGGCAGCCGTATGGGTCAGGTGCTCAATGTGGGCAAGGTTAACAACGGCAAGAACGACGATGAGGAAGCTCTCGTTTACGGTCACATTATGCCTCGTTCCCGCCCAACAATCACACAGGGCTTTACAGAAAAGGTGAAGATCGGCTGCGGCAATCTTTATATCACAGTAAATTACGATGAAAACGGCATCTGCGAGGTCTTCACAAGCACAGGCAGACACGGCGGCTGTCCATCTCAGTCGGAGGCTATCAGCCGACTTACTTCCATCGCTCTCCGCTCGGGCGTTGACATCAAGGCAATTCTTGAACAGCTCCGCGGTATTCGTTGTCCTTCCACTATCCGTCAGCAGGGTATGTGCGTAACAAGCTGTCCTGACGCCATCGCCAAGGCTATCGAAAAGGTTATGAAAATGCAGGAACTTGCTAAAAATGCCGAAGTGAAGGCTGAAGAACCTGCTCCTGCGCCAAAGCCACAGGCTAAAATCGACGAGGACAAGCACAAGATGAAGTTCTGTCCTGAATGCGGCACAAAAATCGAGCACGCAGGCGGCTGCGTAATCTGTCCTAACTGCGGCTATTCCAAATGCGGATAAGATATAGAAAAAGCCATCCATAAGGGTGGCTTTTT
>JAZUBN010000074.1:0-6513 GCA_045638565.1 Oscillospiraceae bacterium
CCCACAGAACGACATGGCTACGATCCGACTTACACCGTCGTCAGCAATGATGTTTTCCTTTGTGCCGCCGTGGATAGCGCCGATTGTAACAACAGCGGAATCGAGTGGGTCAACATTACGGGAAACGATATTCTGGAGAGCAACGATGAGGTTACCAGCGATAGCAACAGGGTCGATACATCTGTGTGGACCTGCGCCGTGGCCGCCGAGACCGATAATCTTGATTGTAACCTTATCTGGAGCAGCGTGGGATGCACCTGGCTTGAATACGATCTTGCCTGTATCCTGAGCTGTGCCGATATGGTAAGCCATGATAGCGTCAACCTTTGGATTTTCCAAAACGCCAGCTTCAACAAGACCCTTTGCGCCGCCTGGGAACATTTCTTCAGCAGCCTGGAAAATGAGCTTGATGTTGCCGTGCATTTCGTCCTTGACTTCGTTCATAATCTGAGCAACGCCCATGAGCATAGCAGCGTGTGTATCGTGACCGCAGGAGTGCATAACGCCTTCGTTTACAGACTTGAAAGGAACGTCAGCTTCTTCCTGCATTGGAAGTGCGTCAAAGTCAGCGCGCATTGCGAATGTCTTGCCAGGCTTGCCGCCCTTGATAAGACCTACAACAGATGTGCCAGATTCAACAGGAAGGATTTCGATGCCAAGCTTTGTGAGATGGTCCTTGATAACCTGGCTTGTGCGGAATTCCTTGAAGGATACTTCTGGGTGCATGTGAATGTCTCTGCGCCATTCTACGATATTAGGCTGAAGAGCCTGAGCTTTTTCTTTGAAATTCATAATGGATTGCCTCCTGTAATAATTCATATTGATATAATTATAAAACGAAATCACGCATTAGTCAAACCAATATTTTGAGAGAATTTTTGTCTATTTTGAACAAAGAGCCATGTGTATGGGCTATTCGTAGGGGAGGTGCTTGCCCCTCCCGCAGGATGTCTTGATAAACTATGGAGCGAGTCTTTCTGTGTCGCGTGGGAAAAGCGATGTGCGGCGCACATTGGAAAAGCCTAAAAGCTGGGCAAGCAGTCTTTCAAGACCAAGACCAAGCCCGCCGTGAGGTGGCAGACCGTGCTTGTGGGACATAAGATAGCTTTCGAAATTCTCCGGATCAAGCCCCTTGCGCTCCATTTTGGCAATCTGCTCTTCATAATCGTGGATTCGCATACCGCCTGTAGTTATTTCAAGACCGCGGAAAAGCAGGTCAAAACTTTCGGTGACTATGCCGTTTTCGCTGTCCTTCGCGTAGAAAGGACGCTTTGCGGAAGGGTATTTTGTCACGAAAACAAACTCACTTCCCGTCATTTCAAAAATCAGCTTGCAAAGCAGCTTTTCCTCTTCAGGCTCGAAGTCATTTCTGTCAGATTGAGGGCGATTGAAAGTGCGCGCAACAAGGGATTTTGCATCGTGGAAACTGATGCACGGCACAGAGCCGATTTCAGGTATGCTCACCTCAAGAAGCTCAAGCTCACGGGCGTAATTGGCTTTGAGGAATTCGAAAGTATGGCGAAGCATAGCGCACTCGGTCTCTATTATTTCCTCATAACCTTCGATGTAGCCCATTTCAAAGTCGACGCTGGTGTATTCGTTGAGATGGCGTGATGTGGAATGCTTTTCAGCGCGGAATACAGGGGCAATTTCGTAAACCCTGCCGAAAACAGCCGTCATCTGCTGCTTGTAAAATTGCGGACTCTGGGCGAGATAGGCTGTGCTGCCGAAATAGTCAAGGCTGAAAATATTGGCGCCGCCCTCTGCACCTGCAGATACAAGCTTTGGCGAATGCATCTCAGTGAATCCGTTGTTGTCGAGAAAATCTCTGATTCCGCGTGTAAGCCCGTGCTGGAGTCTGAAAACAGCCGTTTCCTTCTCATTGCGCAGGGTGAGCGGACGATAGTCGAGCATAGTATCGATGGCGAGCGGCAGCTCCTTGCCGTTTATTACGACAGGCATAGGCTCATAAGGGGTGGACAATGCGCGGAAGGAGATAAGATGTATCTCAAATCCAAGTCTGCTGCGCTCATCGCTTGCAACAAAGCCGCTGAATTCGACAGACATATTCTCCTGAAGCTCGTTGAGCGAAAACTGAGCTTCATTATCCACATAGATGCACTGAACATTTCCGCTCACTGTTTTTGCTATGACAAAAGCAAAGCCGCGCAGCTCTCTTATCTTGTAAATCGTACATTTGAATGTTATTTGTTCGCCGATGTGATTGTTAAAATTGATAATTTCAGGTGCTTTTCCGTTTATTCTTGTAATATTCATAGTATTTCTCCTTAAAATCTTTAATTTTGATAAAAAGAGAATATCTATCGAACAGGATGTGGTCTGCACATCTCATACTATCACCTCCAGAAAGGAAAGAAAAATAAAAGCCACAGGCATATAATACACCTGTGGCATAATAACAGTATAAATAAAAAGTACAGTTATCTCACAGGCAAGACCCAAAGCGCCCTCGCCTGCAAACAAGCGGAGCGCTAAATATCGTCGTCCTTGTTGAGATAACAGATATAAAGCATAATAATATCCTCCGTTAAGTTAAAGATAGCACGCAAAATTCATTTTGTCAATACCACTACGATTTCTTCCATTTTACCCACTGTACACATTCTTCCACAGTTTCATCGGTGGGAACATATGCGCCCTTATGCTTTTTGTCGGGCACTTCCCGTGCCTGCGCCGATGAAAATGGCATTTTATTGGGAATTCTGTCCTTTGTAACATCGTTTTTCATAAAATCACTTCCTTTCGTAAATATTATTTGAAAAGGTACTTGAAAAAACAATGGAAATATATTATAATATGGTATTAGTAAAAATATGAAAAGGTGAATAATATGTTTGAAAAACTTGCCCTTGTTGAAGCAAGATACAACGAAATCGAAAGCCTCCTTGCTGACGGCTCCATCTATGAAACTCCTGATGTGGCTGCAAAGCTCCTCAAGGAACAGAAGGATATGGCTGACGTTGTTGCTGCTTACAGAGAGTACATGAAAGCTAAAAATAATTTTGACGATGCTCAGGAGCTCGTCAAGTCGGATGACCTTGAAATGCGTAACCTCGCATATATGGAAATCGAAGAAGCAAAGGAAAAGATGGCTGAGCTTACAGAGCAGATCAAGATCCTCCTTCTTCCAAAGGATGAAGACGACGATAAGAACGTTATCGTTGAAATCAGAGGCGGCGTAGGCGGCGAAGAAGCTGCTCTCTTTGCAAACTCTCTCTTCAGAATGTATTCCATGTACGCTGAAAAGTGCCGCTATAAGGTTGAAGTTCTCAATATCAATGAAACAGAGCTTGGTGGTATCAAGGAAATCTCCTTCTCCATCGAAGGCACAGGCGCATGGTCCAAGTTCAAGTATGAATCGGGCGCACACCGTGTTCAGCGTGTTCCTGAAACAGAAAGCTCCGGCAGAATCCATACATCTGCTGTTACAGTAGCCGTTCTTCCTGAAGCTGAAGATGTTGAAATCGACATCAACCCTGCAGACCTTCAGATTGATACATTCCGTTCGGGCGGCGCAGGCGGTCAGCACGTTAACAAGACAGAATCCGCTATCCGTATCACACACATTCCAACAGGCGTTGTTGTTGAATGTCAGGACGAACGAAGCCAGCACAAGAACAAGGATAAGGCTATGAAGATTCTCCGTACAAAGCTTTACGAAGCAAAGCGTATGGAAAATGATGCAAAGATGGCTGCTGAAAGAAAGAGCCAGGTCGGTACAGGCGACAGAAGTGAACGCATCAGAACATACAACTATCCTCAGGGCCGTGTTACAGACCACCGTATCGGTCTTACACTCCACCGTCTTGAAGCTGTTATGAACGGCGACCTTGACGAAATCATCACAGCTCTTACAGCTGCCGCTCAGGCTGAAAAGCTCCAGAGCCAGGAAAAGTAAAAATATTATGGGCGGAAGGAGTTTTCCGCCCATTTATGTTTGTTTCGCACAATCTCCCCTTGGCTCCCTCTGACGAGGGAGCTGGCACGCGAATGCGTGACTGAGGGAGAGAAGGTTTTAACCAATGCACCGCAACTTTTAACTCTTCACTTTTAACTGTTAACTAAAAATAAGGAGGATATATTTAATGAATATCTGGCATGATATCGACCCATCGAGCGTTACACCGCAGAAGTTTATGGCTGTCGTTGAAATTCCATCGGGCAGCAAGAAAAAGTATGAGCTTGATAAGAGAACAGGCCTTTTAAGACTTGACCGTATTCTCTACACATCCACACATTACCCTGCAAACTATGGCTTTATCCCTCGCACATACGCAGAAGACCGTGACCCTCTTGATGTGCTGGTGCTTTGCTCAGAAGCGCTCGACCCTCTCATTATGGTCAAGTGTTATCCTATCGGCGTTGTGAGAATGCTCGATAACGGCGAAGCAGATGATAAAATCATCGCTATCCCTGTGGAAGACCCTACATGGAACTTCTATAAGGATATTTCCCAGCTGCCGCCTCATGTATCCAGCGAGATGGTACACTTCTTTGAAGTCTACAAAAGCCTTGAAAATAAAACTACTGCCACATTTGAAACTTATGGCAAGGAAAAAGCAGAAGAAATCATAGCCGAAGCTATGGACATCTATGAAAAACACTTCTGCGGAAAGTTCTTCTAAAATGAATACTTTAATGCTTAATGCGATAAATAAAGATGAGATAAAGACTGCTGCGGCTATTCTTGCCGCAGGCGGTCTTGTTGCTATGCCGACAGAAACTGTATACGGCCTTGCGGCAAATGCCCTCAAGGCTGACAGCGTGGAAAATATCTTCAAGGCCAAGGGCAGACCGCAGGATAATCCGCTCATCGTCCATATCGCAGATAAAAATGATTTTGATAAGTACGGCTATCCAAATGAGATAGCAAAAAAATTAGCTGAGGCCTTCTGGCCTGGTCCGCTGACAATTATTGTCGATAAAAATCAGTGTATCCCTGATGTCACATCGGGCGGCCTTGATACAGTGGGCATCCGTATGCCTGCCCATCCTGTGGCGCTCCAGCTTATAAGTGAGGCCGGTGTGCCTGTCGCGGCGCCGTCTGCCAATACTTCCGGTAAGCCGAGTCCGACAGAGGCTGTCCATGTATGGGACGATATGAACGGCAAGATTGAAGCTGTCCTCGATGGCGGCTCCTGTGATATCGGTGTTGAATCGACTGTTGTCGATACGACAAACGGTGTTGCTGTTATTCTTCGTCCGGGGGCAATAACCATCGATATGATGGCTGAAGTGCTGGGTGAGGAAAATGTTCAGCGCGTTTCCAAAACGGCTATCCGCAAGGATGAAGCGCCTAAGTCGCCAGGTATGAAATACCGTCACTATGCCCCGAAGGCGCAGGTCAATATGGTTTGTGGTACGCCTGTCGATACATATAACTATATTAAGGAACACATCAATGACAATGACGGTGTGCTTGCTTTTTCTGAGTTTATTGATGATTTCTCCTGCGAGAAAATCGACTTCGGCATGAGCTATGACAAGGACAGACACGCTCACGTGCTGTTTTCTGCATTCCGTGAACTTGATAAGAAAAATGTTGAGAAAATCTATGTTCAGTGTCCTCGTGAATACGGCAAGGCTCTCGCCACAGTAAACCGTCTGAGAAAGTCGGCTGAAGGCAGCGTTACAGACCTTCGTACACGCAGAATTGTGGGCGTTGTGGGACGTTCAGGCTCAGGAAAGAGCTATATTTCCCAGAAATTAAGCGAAAACGGACGTCTTATCGACTGTGATAAGCTTTATGCTGAAATGCTGAAAACCGACTGTGAAATGACTCGCGACCTTGCGAAAAACTTCCCTGAAAGCTATATCGATGGGAAAATCGTTAAGGCTGAACTGGCAAAAGCTGTATTTAATGATAGGGAAAAGTTGGAAAAGCTCAACAAGCTTACACATTCCCACATAGTCAAGGAAATCATGCGTATAATAGATGAAAATCCTCTCGTTGACTTCTGGCTGGATGCTCCGACACTCTTTGAAAGCGGACTTCATCTTTACTGCACAAAGCTTGTGGCTGTTGTTGCCGACGAGGAAACCTGCATCGAGCGTATTATGAAGCGTGACGGCATAACAAGAGAGCAGGCTGAAAAGCGCCTTGCAAATCAGATGTCCGCCGATTTCTTCAAAAAATACTGCGACCAGGTGATATATAATTAGCAAATAGTAGGGGCGGATGCACTCATCCGCCCGCGGGTCGATGAAGGCATCGACCCCTACAAAAATTGTATCTTCCAAAACTTTCAAAACATAATCACACCCCTTTCGTAAAAACTACGACAGGGGTGTTTTTTAATGGAAAATGAAGAAAAAACAAATGTAAATGAGCCGGAAATCGATGAAAACGGCGATGGCGCTGTTACGGTGAAAAACGGCAGACATCGTATTCACTGCCTGACGATAATAGGGCAGATTGAAGGGCATATGGAGCTTTCGCCCCAGACCAAGGCGACAAAATACGAGCATATCATCCCGAGCATTGCCGCGGTG
>JAZUBN010000075.1:0-9227 GCA_045638565.1 Oscillospiraceae bacterium
TGCGGTCACGACGGCCACATGGCTATGCTTCTCGCTCTTGCTGACCATCTTGCTGAAAACTACACAAAATATAAGTTCAACGTCGTTCTCATTTTCCAGCCTGCTGAAGAAAGCCAGGGCGGCGCAAAGCCTATCATCGAAACAGGCGAACTTGACAAGATGAACATTTCCAAAGTTTTCGGCTTCCATGTATGGCCTGAAGCTCCTATCGGCACAATCACAACTCGTCCTGGTCCTCTCATGGCTTGCGCTGCTGAGCTCAGCCTCCATGTTACAGGTAAGTCTGCTCACGTTGCAAGTGCTGAACTTGGCGTTGACGCTAACGAAGTTCTTGCTCACATTATCTGCGATGCATACAAGATGCGCGCTGAAGAATTGCCTGAAGGCGCACTCAGCCTCCTCCGCTTCGGTATCGTTCAGGGCGGCGATGTAAGAAATATTCTCGCTGAAAAGGCAGAAGCATTCGGCTCTATCCGTGCTTTCGACGACGGTATTTTCGATTATATGTTCAAGCGTCTTACAGAAATCTGTGCAGAAAACGATGCAAAGTTCGGCAGCAAGACAGAAATCAGATGTGCTGAAGGCTATCCTGCAGTTATGAATGATCCTGCTCTCTACGAAGAATACAAGGAAATCGTAAAGATGGCTGGTGTGGACTTCGTTGAAAAGGAAACACCTCATATGACAGGTGAAGACTTCTCCTTCTATCAGAAGAAGTGGCCTGGCGTATTCGGCTTCCTCGGTCTCGGTTTTGTTCCTGCTCTCCACAACAACAAATTTGACTTTGATGAAAAGGCTCTCAAGTATGGTATCGATACATTCGTTACACTGCTTGACTACTACAACAACAAATAATTTATGGATTTCTTATCAATACTTGTCCCTACTGTTGAAATTTTAGGCACAATCGCCTTCGCTCTTTCGGGCTCTCTTGTCGGCATCGACAAAGGGCTGGATTTCTTCGGTGTTATGGTGCTTGGCGCTATCACAGCTGTCGGCGGCGGTATCACCCGTGACCTTATTTTAGGCAACACACCGCCTGCGGCATTTCTCGACCCTACATTTATTCTCATCTCCGTCGGCATCTCTGTGGTCTGCATTCTTGCATTCAATCAATTTGCCCATTTTCTCACTCCTGAGATAATGAGCAAGCTTATGATTTCCATGAAGGTGCTCGATGCCCTTGGTCTTGCTCTTTTCACAGTCAGTGGTATGAACATCGCTATCAATATGGGATACAGGGAAAATCCTTTCCTTATGATTTCTGTCGGTGTTATAACAGGTGTTGGCGGCGGTCTTATCCGTGATATTTTCGTGCATAAGACTCCAACGATATTCACAAAGAATATTTATGCCACTGCGGCGCTTATCGGCGGACTTGTCTATCATTTTTCATTCAAGCTGCTGAGCCAGACCACATCGATGATTCTCGGTGCGGGTGTTATCGTCCTTATCCGTTTTATTGCTATGTACAAGGACATCAATCTGCCTAAGTTCAACGATGATGATTATTTCTTCGAATAAAATAAATAAGACAGACGGGAAATCTCGTCTGTCTTTGCAAATTAAGGAGTATTTTTTATGATAGGAACGATAACCAACTGTTGTACTATTCTCACCGGCAGTTTTATCGGAAGCCGTCTTAAAAACGGTCTTCCTGACAAGTTCAAAAATACCATGATGACCTGTATGGGGCTTGCGGCAACCGTACTCGGCATAAATTCGGTCGCGAATAATATGCCAAACAGCACAATGCCTGTTCTTTTTATTATCAGCCTTGCTTTAGGCGGAATCCTGGGACAGTGGATAGATATTGATTCCAAATTCCAGAAGCTGACAAACAGATTCGGTAAAGAAGGCCTTGCTCAGGGGCTTTCGACAGCTGTACTGCTTTTCTGCATAGGCACTCTTTCGATTTTAGGTCCTATTGAAAGCGCCCTCAACAACAACCATACATATCTTTTCACAAATGCAACTCTCGACCTTGTGACATCAATGGTGCTTGCGGCAACTTTTGGCTTCGGCATTGCGCTTTCGGCCATCGTGCTTTTCTGCTGGCAGGGCTCGATTTATATGCTTGCCGGCATTATCGCGCCTTATGTTACACCTGAGCTGATGTGCGAGATTTCGATAATCGGCGGTATTCTGATTTTCTCGTCGGGACTTTCCATTCTTGAAATCAAGAAAATCAACACGATAAATCTGCTCCCTGCCCTTATTGTACCACCGATTTTCTTCGTAATCAAAAGTCTTATTGGAATGTAGTGGATTTTACAACCCCTCCGTCAGCCTGACGGCTGCCACCTCCCCTTGCACAGTGGAGGCTAAAAGCAAAATAAAAGCCTCCCAATATGGGAGGCTTTATTTTTATAGTTTATATTCCATCTGAATATCAAACGGCTCTTTTTCATTTTTGCGGGAGGAGTATGAGCAACCAAGTTTCAGATATGTGTCTACTGTTTCTTTCGATGAGTTTGCCGAGATATAGAGTCTTTCAACGCCATATTCTCTTGCTTTTTCACAAGCCATCTCAAAAAGCCTTCTGCCTATCCTTTTCCCTCTGTATGGCTGAGAAACATGGAAATAAACAAGCTCTGTATTATTTACAAAGATAAATCCTACAAGATTATCTCCGTCAAATGCGCCAAATACAAATGCATCTGCAGCCGTATCGAGTATTTGCGCGCATACCGAGCGTTTTTTCTCAATACTCCATTCCTCTGTATAACTGACATTTTTCAGCTCGTATCCATTTTCAGCCTTTCTGTAGCACTCATTCACACTCTGAGTGCGCACAAAATCATCAAGAGAATGCATACTTAAATTGTCTTTTGTCAGTAAGGAATAATTTATCATTTATCGAGAAACTCCATAACTCTTTTATTAAAATCTTTGGCTTCTTCGTGGGCTGCATGTCCCAGACTGTCATACATATATATTTCACAGCAGAGTTTTTCAGCGATTTCGTAAGATGCTTGCGCCGAAACCACCTTATCCTCCTTTCCGCCTATTACAAAGACAGGGCATTTTATCTTATCAAGCTCGTCATAGGCATTACAGGTAAGACAGGACTTTGCAAGAGTAACAAATCGCTTCTTATCCTTCGGACGGAGGAATCTTGCCATAAGTGGAATAAAATATCTGTATTTTTCGGCATATTTTTCCGAATACATACGATATGCCATATCGGCAGAAAAAGCTTTATAATCGTCATTCTCCACTTGATTTATCCATGTTTCAATGGCGGCTGTAATGGTGTCATTATTGCGCGGAGCTGTTTCGGCAAGCACAAGCTTTTCCACCTTTTCAGGATGATCTATTGCGAGATACTGTGCTATCATTCCACCTTGTGAACAGCCAAAAATATATGCTTTATCAATGCCAAGCTCGGTCATTTTATCGGCAACATCGTGAGCCATATCCCTGACGGTATACCCTTCGGGGATATTTTTCTTTTTGTCAAAGACATACACCTTGTATTTTCTTCCAACATCACGATATAAAAGCGGCAGAGTATATCTGGCATCCTTCACATCGGCTGTACTCAGCCCTGAAAGCATTATAAGAGTCTTTTCGCCTTTTCCGAAGGAAATATAGTCGATATCCATCGTTTTCTCCTATTTTGACAGATAGTATGAAATAAGAAGGTCGGTCATATAGCCATAGGTTTTGATGCCATCCTCCTGACCGTTGACCTTGAGCATTGTGTCATTCACCTTCTCGCCCACTTCCTTCGCAGGTGTGTCATACTTTTTAGCGTGCTCATTCAATCTGTTGATATCGTCAAGAACATCCTTATCGAGTGTCATCAGAAGCTCATATCCCTTTTCAGGATTTTCACGATAAATTGCATTATTGGCATAGACATAAGCCATCATATATGCCGAGTAAGCAAGCTGATCATCTCCTGCTTCAAGACAGGCAAGGAATGCAAAGAAATTAGCCTCATTTTCACGGACGACACCGAGAGTATGAGCCTGCTCGTGCGCTGTAATAAATGGATAGTTGGTCTTTACGGTCGAGCCGACATTTGCTTCAACGATGAACGGAAAGAATATTCCGTTAATATCCAGGTAAGCCATTGGTTCTGCCAGAATACCTGCATGTTTTACCTTTCCAAGATACCAGGAATCAGTAAAATCATATTTTGCCATAAGGCTGCGATAACCATCATTCACCTTATCTGCATTTGAACGGAAATCATCGAAAACAGCTTCGCCGTTTTCGTCACGTTCAAGCTTTCTGTTGGCATCATTAAGGTCGGCAATAAGCATTTCTGTCACTTCGATAAGAGTGTCTACACTGTGCTTTTCAATGGTATAAGGCAAAGCATTGCTTGAATATGGAAGACTGAAGCCATAGCTATAGAAGAATGTATAAGCAAAAATAATGTAAGCTATACTGAGAGCTACCTTTGGTATCCATTCAAGCCATTGTTTCTTCACAAGACAAGTTATGATATAAACAACTATACCCAGTGCAAAAGCCGGTACAACTATCTGCATAAGCGAAAACGGCACAAGTGAGATTATGCAATTAAGACCGCTCGCAATAAAGTTGCTGAGCGGTCTTACCATTCCTGCAACGATCTCAAAACGGCATGCATAAGCAAAGATAAACGACAAGACAAGCACAGCAAGGCTTATCACTATCTGTTTTTTCAATCGTTTATTATTCATAATTAGAATGTGATCTTTTCTGCGATGTAATTCTTGAGCTCTGTGATTGGAATACGAACCTGTTCCATAGAGTCTCTTTCACGAACTGTTACACAATTGTCAGCTTCAACCTTGTCGTCACCAACAGTTTCAAAGTCAACTGTGATGCAGAATGGTGTGCCGATTTCGTCCTGACGGCGGTAACGCTTACCGATAGAACCTGCGTCGTCATAATCAACCATGAAGTCCTTGGAAAGCATTTCCCAGATTTCCTGAGCCTTGCCGGAAAGCTTCTTGGAAAGTGGAAGAACTGCGCACTTGAACGGAGCAAGAGCTGGGTGGAGTCTGAGAACTGTTCTTACGTCGCCTGCAGCAACTTCTTCTTCGTCATAAGCATCAACAAGGAATGCGAGAACAGAACGGTCTGCACCGAGGGATGGTTCAACAACGTATGGAAGATACTTTTCGTTCTTTTCCTGATCGAAGTATTCGAGGTTTTCACCGGAAACTGTCTGGTGAGCATTGAGGTCGAAGTTAGTTCTGGATGCAATACCCCAGAGTTCGCCCCAGCCGAATGGGAATACGAATTCGATATCGGATGTAGCGTTGGAATAGTGAGAAAGCTTTTCCTGTTCGTGGTCACGGAAACGAAGGTTTTCTTCCTTCATACCGAGAGCCTTGAGCCAGTTCATGCAGTATTCCTTCCAGTATTCATACCATTCGAGCTCTGTGCCAGGCTTGCAGAAGAATTCAAGTTCCATCTGTTCAAATTCTCTTGTTCTGAAGATGAAGTTACCTGGTGTGATTTCGTTTCTGAAAGACTTACCGATCTGAGCAATACCGAATGGAATCTTCTTTCTTGTTGTACGCTGTACATTCTTGAAGTTTACAAAGATACCCTGCGCTGTTTCAGGACGAAGATAGAGTTCACTCTTGTTGTCTTCTGTAACGCCCTGGAATGTCTTGAACATAAGATTGAAGGAGCGAATAGGTGTGAAATCAGCCTTACCGCATACAGGACATACGATGCCCTTTTCCTTGATGATAGCTTCGAGTTCTTCATTTGTTGCGCCTGCTGGATCTTCACCTGTAGCAGCTTCAATGAGATTGTCAGCTCTGTGTCTGGAACGGCAGCTCTTACAGTCCATAAGTGGATCAGAGAAGCCTGCGAGATGGCCGGAAGCTTCCCATGTCTTTGGGTTCATAAGAATAGCAGAGTCAAGACCTACATTGTATGGGGATTCCTGAACGAACTTCTTCATCCATGCCTTCTTGACATTGTTCTTGAGTTCAACGCCGAGTGGGCCGTAGTCCCATGAATTGGAGAGACCGCCATAGATCTCACTGCCGCTGTATATAAAGCCTCTGCCTTTGCACAAAGTGACTATCTTATCCATAGTCTTCTGTGTGTTCTGCATAACATTATCCTCCTGATTATATTTAATATAAAAATTTACCTTATTTATAATAATATAATAAAATGGACAACTTGTCAAGTAAATATAGGCTTATGCACGGAGGCAAAGTAAAAAGCCTGCGTTACGCAGACTTTTTGCTTTATGTGCTCTTCTGTATCGTAGTTGCTGTACTGCCTGACAATCTTTATCATGAGAGAGGCTGCTTCATATATCTCTCATACTTCTCCTTTACTTCCCTTTTGCATATTTTAGTCTTTTCATTGATATCAGCTCTTTTTTATCAAATCAAACGATGTTTTCCCAAATGATCAAATTTACAGAAAATGTATATTATTTTTTCTTCAGAAAATCATCAAAATATAAACTACATTATATTTATATCACTCATTATATCTATATGCGCATATAAAACATAGTTTTTGTTGTAATTTTCCACAAAACAATCAGCTTCACTTTGTCAGTTTTGTACATTTTGCCATTTCTGCATTTTTTTGCTTTTTTTCGAAAAAAAGTGTTGACTTTTCAAAAAAGCTATGCTATACTAATAAACGTTGTGAGGGACAACACACCGAAACAACGAAATCGAGATGTAGCTCAGTTTGGTAGAGCGCCTGCTTTGGGAGCAGGAAGCCGCAGGTTCAAGTCCTGTCATCTCGACCACAGCCACCTCTTTTACGGTGGCTTTAATTTTGACTTCCGCACCATCGCGTGTGCATATATATAATGATCACCTCGACAACCTACCAATTCTGCCGAGGTTTTCTTATGCCAACATGGTCTTCGGACCTTTAATATAGAACAGCCGCTTTTACAGTGGCATTCACTTTGACTTCCGCACCATCGCGTGTGCATATATATAATGATCACCTCGACAACCTACCAATTCTGCCGAGGTTTTCTTATGCCAATACGGTCTTCGGACCTTTAATATAGAACCGCCGCTTTTACAGTGGCATTCACTTTGACTTCCGCACCATCGCGTGTGCATATATATAATGATCACCTCGACAACCTATCAATTCTGCCGAGGTTTTCTTATGCCAATATGGCCTACGGCCTTTAATATAGAACAGCCGCTTTCATAGTGGCATTCACTTTGACTTCCGCACCATCGCGTGTGTATATATAATGATAACCTCGAACCTACCAAGTCGGGGTTTTTCTTTTTTATTCACATATTTTCCACACCCTGTTTATAATAAAATTAAAGCACCCTCGATATGAGAGTGCTTTTTATTTTATCCGAATAAGTGTCTGTAATAGTCGTGAGTCAGGACTCCTTCGCAGAAGCGCATTTTATTTCTCACAACAGATTTTATATTTTTTACATAATCTTCAGGAAGCTCAATACTTTCATCTGCCGGGACAAACTCGCCGCTTTTTGAGTAATACTTGCCGTATTCTGTCTTCCAGTCATAGTTTGTATTGAACATCAAAGCAGGTGCATCAGACAGTACATCGCGTCCCACCATCAGACGGGAATCAAATTCTGTGCCAAAAAGATTTGAAAGTGTCGGAATAATATCAAGACTTGATGTCGGAGCATCAATGATTATCGGCTCCATATCCTCAAGGCAACCGCTCCACAGGATGAGCGCTGAGTGATCGCGTTCAAAATAATCGGTTACATTATAGCCGTAAAGCTCAGAAAGATTAGGCATATCACCCAATTTGCCGTCTGCATCAAGTCCATAAGGGAAATGGTCTGTGGAAATGCAGATTACAGTATCGTCTGCAATGCCCTTTGCCTCAAGTTCACTTACAAGATGAGCCATGGCATCTTCAAACTCGAGATTTGCCGCAAAATATCCCTTAACATCGTCGGAATAAGGAAGATGCTCCACCCTGCTCCAGTTTTTAGCTGTCATCGAGTTACTTCCCTTTGTATAATCGCTATGGCCGCTGACAGACATATAGTAAACATTGAATGGCTGCTTATCTATATATGTTGGCAGAGTACCTGCAATCATTTCAAGGTCGCTCTGCGGCCACTTATTTTTGACGAATTCTTCCATACCATTGCCGTAGCCCATAAAACCATCAGAATAACCAAGATTGTTGTGAGTTATATCACGGCTGTAATATGTGTAGGAATTATTGTGGAAAGCCTTGCCGTAATAGCCAAGGCGATCGAGCTGGCTGCCCATTGTGAAATAGTTGAGATTATCTGCTGTATTTTTGAAGGACATACCGCCGTCTGTAGGCAGCATGGAGAAGATATTCTGATATTCGCCGCCTGTTGTACCTGCCGATGCCGGCTGATAATAATCGTTGAAATTGATACCCTTTGTGGCAAGACGATAAAGTGTTGGTGTAAGCTCCTCGTCAATTACTTCCTTCGAAAAAGCTTCGGCGCTTATCATAATAAGATTCTTGCCTTTGAAAAGACCTGTATATTCATTCTGCTTTGACGGAGTAAGCGATGCCACATAGGCATCGAGTTCTTCGATTTCAGCAGAACCTTCTCTGTCGAGCGGAAGATCCATCTGATTGAAGCCATATTCCTTTGGCGCTTCGGTTGGGGCTTCTGTTGCCTCAGTAGTATCCTCTGACGGATTTTCCAAAGGAGCTTCTGTTGCAGCAGTTGTTGGGATGACTTCCATATTCACATTTTCAAAGCCTTTGTCATTTCCGCCTGAAGTGAAGTTTTCCACATCAAGTCGAATACCTGTCAGAAGACCGAAATTACCGACAGCCGATTGAAAATTATATTGTTCCGAATAAACAGGACCGGCTATATTATTATTTGTAACACATACCAGCGCAAGCACAAACGAAATAACTGCTGAAGTTATCGACACAATGCGTTCAGCTGAATAGTTTTCTTCCATGATAATTCTATTGCGGTATACAATAAAAAGAATTGTCGGAATAAGGAAAAGCGCTATAATCATAAGTCCTGACGGAGCAAAGATAAGTTCGAGCACCTTCCCGCCGAATCCACCTACAACATCTCCTGCACCGCCTGTAACTGTTTTCAGATCGTAGAATATCTTAAAGTACTTGTAAACAAAATATTCAACAAGGAATATCACCGCTGTGCCAAAAAGAATAAGGCTTGTTATTATGTGGTTTATTCCCTTCTTATTAAATAGTGTACATATAATCCCGCAGACAAAGCCATAGGCTATTGTAAATAATAATATGTAAC
>JAZUBN010000076.1:0-11004 GCA_045638565.1 Oscillospiraceae bacterium
GGGTGCTTTTTCTGTATCAATTACTTTAATTTTTCAAGCAGCATTTCCTTGTCTCTTGGCAGAGTACCGACCATCTTGATAGGATTTGTTGCGTGTCTTGTGTCAAACATTGTAGACTGCTTTACATCGAGATGCTCGAGCAATGTTCTGATTTCAAGACGCTTTTCAGCGCCGTCTTCTTCAACGAAATCGCCATTGCGAATCATGTCGGCAATTTCACTGCCTTCGAAGACTGTGAGATTCATTGTGACAACCTTGTAAGTCTTGAACTTATTGGTCATTTCGGCTGTCTTGATGGCGTTCTGAACGCCGTTGCCCTTGCCTGCAAGACCATACATAACAACTGTACTGAAAAGAATGCCTGCTTCGTTGAGCTTGTGAGCCTGCTCAACAGCCATTGCTACAGTGTGTCCCTTGCGTGCCTTTTTGAGCACCTCATCATCGCCCGATTCAAAGCCGATGTAGAGAGCTGTGATACCGCGGTCACAAAGGTCCTTGAGCTGTTCGACAGTATATTTAGCCACAGTGCGGATCGAGCAGTATGCTGTGATTCGTGCGCAGTGCGGGAGATATTTCTTGATGATATCAATAATCGAACTGATGCGTTCGTAGCCGACGCAGAGAGGGTCAGCACCCACGAGGAACACCTTGTCGGACTGTGGGTCGACATTTTTAAGTTCATATTCGATATCGGAAAGAGCCACAGGCTTATAGGCAGTTTCCTTGTACATTGTGCAGAATGTACACACATTGTGAGGGCAGCCCGAAGTTACAGGAACAAGCACATTACGTGCTTCTGTGCCCGGGAAATATATTGTGTCATTACGATACATGGTCAAACCTCCGTGAAGTCTTTATACATTCATTATAGCACCAAAAAAATATATTTCAACACTTTATCACTATTTTTCAAGCAGCCTTTTATAGAGATTATCTATACATATTGCGCCGAAGGGTGCGGTTATCAATATGGAAACAACAGCGGCAGTCAAAGCTGCTGTGCCGCATGAAAGTCCCATTGAAAGCGGTATCGCGCCGATTGCCGCCTGTACGGTTGCTTTTGCTGTGTATGCCGCCATACAGAAAGCACGCTCTCTTGAAGTGAGCTCTGTGCCGCATAATGACAGCGCAACACCAAGCATACGGAATATGACCGAGAGGATTATAAGAGCAAGAACGGCAATACCTGCCGAAATTGCATATTCAAGGTTGACAGCCGCACCTACAAGAACAAAGAGGAAAATCTCGGCTCCAAGCCATAGCTTATTGTATTTTGATGAAAGTCTGCGGGCGAGAATGTCGTATTTCTGATTTATCATTATAGCCATACTCATAATCGCAAGGAGAGCTGAAAGAGGCACTATGCCCTTGAGCATGGTTTCAACCTGAAGGAGAAGCAAGGAAATACTGAGCAGAATCAAAACCTTTAAGGTATCTCGTATGTGGAACTTCTTAAAGAACTTTACCATAATAATGCCGACAATACAGCCGAGAACTATCCCTGTAAATATGGCGACAGGAATGTTGAGAATATCGGAAAATGTCATTTTACCTGTGGAAGCGAGAGCTGTGAAGGCATAGAATACGACGATTACGAAAACATCATCCACCGATGCGCCTGCGAGAATGAGCTGAGGAATCCTCTTTTTGCAGCCATAGCCTTCGTCGATAAGCTTTATCATTCGCGGAACTATGACAGCAGGGGAAACTGCAGCTATGATACTGCCGATTATTGCCGCATCAAGATAAGATACGCCGAGCAGAAGGGGCGCGAAAATCACAACTGCCGCCATCTCTATGCAGGCGGGGAGGAAGGACATAAGTACAGCAGGTCTGCCAATTTTTTTCAGGTCTGATATATTGAGCGAAAGCCCTGCACGGGTGAGAATGATAACGAGAGCTATCTGTCTTATATCGGCAGAAATGTCCAGCAGAGTGGGGGATATAAGGTCAAGACAATGGGGACTCATAATGATACCCACTATCATCATACCCAGAAGGGCAGGCAGGCGGAGCTTTGAAAATATCCAGCCCATTATAAGTCCTGACAAAAGGATAAAAGCGATACTTGTAAGCATAAAAACCTCCTTGAGAATAAAAAAAGCCGACAGTTTCTGCGTGAAAATCGCAGAAGCCATCAGCATAAAATGCGGTTTCGGGATAACCCCGGGGGAGAGCCTCATTCCCTATAAAATATTATATCATATACAATCTGACTTTGCAAGAATATTCGTTATGTGTTTTCAAACATACCCCATTTTCCTTGACATTGACACATATTAAATATATAATAAAAATGTGTAAGTATTGGTATTTGTCATTCTGAGCGGATGCGAAGAATCTCCTGTACTTGCACGATAAAACTTTGAAATTTAACGAAATGAGGATATAACTATGGCAGACGTATATGAACAGTCCCTTCAGCTTCATAAGGAAAACCGCGGCAAGATGGAAATCAGAAGCAAGGTTCCTGTTACAAATAAAGACGAACTTTCTCTTGCATACACTCCTGGCGTAGCGCAGCCATGCCGTGAAATCGCAAAGGATAAGTCCCAGTCCTTCGTATATACAAACAGAGGCAACACAGTTGCTGTCATCACAGACGGCTCTGCAGTTCTCGGTCTCGGCAATATCGGCCCTGAAGCCGCTCTTCCTGTTATGGAAGGCAAGAGCATTCTTTTCAAGGAATTCGCAGGCGTTGATGCATTCCCAATCTGCCTCAATACACAGGACCCTAAGGAAATCATCAATATCTGCAAGATGCTGGAGCCATCTCTCGGCGGCATCAATCTTGAAGACATCTCCTTCCCAAGATGTATCGAAATCGAAAGAACTCTCAAGGCAGAAATGAACATTCCTGTTTTCCACGATGACCAGCACGGCACAGCTATCGTTGTTCTTGCAGGTGTTATGAATGCCATCAAGCTTACAGGCAAGAAGAAGGAAGAAATGAAGGCTGTTATTTCGGGCGCAGGCGCAGCGGGCAGCTCCATCATCCGTATTCTTCACGCTTACGGCATCGGTGAAATCTATGCTTTCGATATCAACGGCTGCGTAAAGCCTCAGGACAGAGATAAGTATGACCCATTCAAGGCAGAGCTTCTCGAATTCGTAAATACAAAGGGCATCGAATATAATAATATGGCTGAAGCTATGGTGGGCGCAGACCTTTTCGTCGGCGTTTCCGCTCCAAATCTCGTAACAGAAGAAATGGTGCGCTCCATGAACAAGGATGCTATCCTTTTCGCTATGGCAAATCCATCCCCTGAAATTATGCCTGATATCGCAAAGAAGGCTGGTGCAAGAATCGTCGGCACAGGCCGTTCCGACTTCCCAAATCAGATCAATAACGTTCTCGTATTCCCTGGTATCTTCCGCGGAGCTCTCGATGCAGGCGCAAAGGGCATTACAGAAGAAATGAAGATGGCGGCTTCTGCGGCTATCGCATCCCTCGTTACAGATGAAGAACTCAACGACGATTACATCATCCCACCTGTATTTGACAAGCGCGTTTCTGCTGTTGTTGCGGAAGCTGTAAAGAAGTGCGCATACGAACAGGGCATCACAAGATAAAATATGGAAAGATTCAAGAAAATAGATTCGCTCGGTCTCAAGCTCATTGCTGTAATTGCAATGATGCTCGACCATATGTGCTATACTGTCATTCCGGGCAATATGTGGATGACATGGGTTGGCAGAATCGCCTTCCCTATCTTCGCATTCCTCATCGTGGAAGGATATTTCCACACAAAGAATGTGAAAAAGTACGCTCTCAGACTTCTTATTTTTGCCCTCATCTCCGAAGTGCCATTCGATATGATGATGACAGCATCTGTCTTCTTCCCATTCCAGCAGAATGTATACTGGACACTTCTCATCGGTCTTCTGGTAATCTGGGCGATAGACAAGCCATTCAATGAGCTTGTAAACGCACAGAATCAGGTGGAAAGAAGCAAGAAGATGGTGCGCCTTGTTATCATCGGCTTTGTAGCTATTGCTCTCGGCTGTCTTGCGGCGCTCATCGGCTTTACAGACTATCATTACTGGGGCGTTCTCACTATCCTTATGTTCTATCTCCTCAGAGGCAAGACATATATTCAGCTTATCGCCCTCGCCCTCATCAATAATTTTATGGGCGGCATGGAATATGCATATACTATCTTCGGTATGGAGCAGACATTCCCTGTCCAGCTTATGGCGATTTTCGCTATGATACCTATCGCTATGTATAACGGCGAAAAGGGCTACGAAAGCAAGGGTATTCAGTATGCCTTCTATGCTTTCTATCCACTGCATATGCTGTTTTTATTCCTCCTGATGGCATTCTAATAACATAAACAACACCAGAATCAAACTGAAAAGGAGAATGACTATGTACGATCTTTTATTCAAAAACGCAAAAATCGTTGATGGCACAAATGCCCCTTGGTACAGGGCCGATCTTGCCGTAAAGGACGGCAAAATTGCAAAGATCGGCAAAATCAATGACGAAGCAAAGGAAGTCATCGACTGCGAAGGCTTGGTGCTTTCCCCTGGCTTCATCGATATTCATTCTCACAGCGACTTTACAATCTACAATATCCCTCTTTCAGAAAGCCGTATTCTTCAGGGCGTTACAACAGAATTGGGCGGCGACTGCGGCCTTTCTCCTGCTCCTGTAAATCCTGAAAGGGTCGACCTTCTCAAGCGTTATGTAGGCTTCCTCGATATGGGTCTGCCATATAACTGGACCCGTATGAGCGAATACCTTGACCTTATTGAGCAAAACGGCACAAGTACTAACTATGCCCAGATGATAGGTCAGGGCACTATCCGAATTGCCGCGATGGGCTTTGAAAACAGAGAGCCTACCGAAGAAGAAATGGCATATATGAAGCAGCTTGTCCGTGAGGCTATGGAGGACGGCGCTTACGGTATGTCGACAGGTCTTATCTATCCTCCGGGATGCTTCTCCTTTGTCGATGAAATATCGGAAGTTGCAAAGCCACTTGCCGATTTCGGCGGCTTCTATGAAAGCCATATGAGAAACGAAGGGGACAACATCATCGATTCTGTCCTTGAAACAATGGAAGTGGGCAAGCGCGCTGGCATTCCTGTCCAGATTGTCCATCACAAAATCACAGGACGCAAAAACTGGAAGATAAAGGGTCACGCAACTCTTGCTATGGTGCGCAAGGCCCGTGAAGAAGGCTTCGATATCACAATGGACCAGTATCCTTATGTTGCTTCGGCTACAACACTCACATCCTTCCTGCCTAAATGGGCAATGGAAGGCGGTATGGATGTAATGCTCGACCGTCTTCGTGACAAGGAAACAATAGCTAAAATCAAGGAAGAAGTCCTTGCCACACGTGCAAAATCCCTCGCTCGCTGGAGCGACATTATGATTGCCAGCGTATTTTCCGAAAAGAACGCATGGACAATGGGGCTCAATGTGGAAGAAATGGCAGAAAAACTTGGTATGGACCCATTTGATGCGGCAATCTGGCTCATCCTTGAAGAAAAGGGCGACGTAAATCAGGTCACATTCGGTATGTGCGAAGAGGACGTTGAAATGATAATGAAGGAAGACTTCGTTATGACAGGCTCGGACGGCTCCGGTATGATGCTCGATGCTGTCGGCGTGCCTCACCCAAGAAACTTCGGCACATTCCCTCGTGTAATCGGCCATTACTGCCGTGAGCGCAAGCTTTTCAGCCTTGAAAAGGCTATTCACAAGATGACAGGTATGCCTTCGGCACGAATCGGACTTAATGACCGAGGCGTCATCAAGGAAGGTATGTGGGCAGACCTCGTACTCTTTGATTTTGATACAATTATCGATACTCCGTCATATACAAATCCTAAACAGCCTTGCGAAGGCATAAAGCGTGTCTATGTCAACGGTGTCCTTACAGCAAAGGACGGCGTGCATACAGGCGCAAAGGCAGGCAAGGTGCTGAGAAAGGGAAGATAATATGTTTGGCAGAGATAAAATAAAATTGTTCACCAATCCTACTCCTTTACAGAAACTGGAAAATATTTCCAAGGAGCTGGGCGTTGAATTATATATCAAGCGCGACGATATGGCTTTTGACATAGGCATGGGCGGCAACAAGCTGAGAAAGCTTGAATATCTCCTTGCCGAAGCCGAAAAGCAGGGGGCAACAATGCTCATGACATATGGCGGCGCTCAGACAAACCACGGCAGACTTACTGCGGCTGCAGCCGCAAAGCGCGGACTCAAATGCGCTATCGTGGCTGTCGATGAACATCCTGAAAATATGAATGCAAACCTGTTGCTCGACCGTCTTATGGGCTGTGAAGTCTATATCGCAAAGCCTGACGGCAGCGAAAATCAGGCTAAAAATCTCGGCGCTAAAATCAAGGCAGAGTGGGAAGCAAGGGGCGAAAAGGTCTACGAAATCCCTGTGGGCGGCTCAAATACTGTGGGTATTTTAGGCTATATGGACTGCGCTTATGAGCTTTACGAGCAGATGAAAATGGAAAATATCGCAGATGCGAAGGTTTTCTGCGGCGCAGGCTCACTGGGTACATATCTCGGTCTGTGGCTTGGTATGAAGCTGCAGAATGCCGATTGCGAATGTGTGGGCGTTTCCATTTCTCCTGTGACAGAAGCCAAGGACAAGCGTGTTATGGAATATTTTAATGAAGTCAAGGCCGAATATAACCTTGAAATCGAGGCCGAAAGAAAGGACTTCCATATCGAAACAGGCTATGTCCGTGAGGGCTACAACAAGCCTGACGAAAATGTCCGCAAGGCGATTTATCTTATGGCTTCCAAGGAAGCTATCATCCTCGACCCTTGTTATACAGGCAAGGTTTTTGCCGGCATTATCGATATGATAAAGGAAGGCAAGATTGCAAAGGGCGAAAAAATCGTCCTCGTGCATACAGGCGGCGCTCCTGCCATCTATACTCCATTCCACCGTGCTGAAATGGAAAAAGAACTTATGGAAGGCTATCATCTTCTGTAAAAAATATGCATATCCTTTAGTAAAACTGAAGGAGAATATGCATGAAAAAATATATACCGCTTTTCCTGATATGGATATCGGGAACATTACTGCATTTTGCTTATGAAATATCGGGGCGGAATACTCTTGTGAGCCTTTTCGCCCCGATAAACGAAAGCGTATGGGAGCATTACAAGCTCGCCTTTTTCCCTCTGCTTATTTATGGACTTTTTATGGCAAAGGAAAAGGGTGTGCTCAATATGGCGCCTCCCATCGTCTTCGCCCTGACCCATGTCTGTTTTGCGATGTTTGGAATATATTATTTCTATACGGGCGCTCTGGGGCTGGGCAATATCCTTTTTATCGATATACTGAATTATTATGTGAGCACAGCTGTGGGATACCGGTTTTTAGTCAGGTATTCTGCTTATGAATACACAAAGGCGACGGGGATAACCGCCATTTTCAGTATAGCGATAATGATGATAACCCTGTGGATTCTGACATTTTATCCGCAGAATCTGCCAATTTTCATCGATTTTTCCAAGAGAACTAAATAGCCTTCTCCAGTAGGAGAAGGGGGACCGCTTGCGGTGGATGAGGTGTTGATAAACTTATAGTTGGCGGTATACCTGCATAAATAAGACAAACACACGCCACTTATGGCGATAACATACATACAAAACAAAGGAAGTAAAAATGGCTGAAATCAGTGTACAGAAATTAAATAAATATTTTGGCGATTTCCATCTGCTCAAGGACATCTCCTTCGATATTTTCGAAGGTCAGCGTGTCGGCATTGTTGGCGCAAACGGCGCCGGCAAGACCACACTTTTCAAGATACTTACAGGTGAAATCGATTATGATGACGGTGTGCTCTATCGCGCACCAAAGAAAATCGGTATTCTCGATCAGCTCCCATCTTATCCGCCTTTTATGACGGTGCGTGAGGTGCTGTGGCAGGCGTTTGCCGAAGTCGAAAAGGTGGGCGCACGCCTTAAAGAGCTTGAAAAGCTTATGGAAGTTGTCCATACACGCGATATTCTCGACGAATATCAGAAGCTCACAGAGCGCTTTGAACTGCTTGACGGCTATAATCTCGAAGTGCTTTATAATAAGATGACCAACGGTCTTGACATCCCTAAGGATATGCAGGACAGACCGTTTATGAGCCTTTCGGGCGGCGAAAAAACCCGTGTAAACTTAGCTAAGACAATGCTGATGGGTACAGAAATCCTGCTTCTCGACGAACCTACAAACCATCTCGATTTGCAGTCTATCCAGTGGCTTGAAAGCTATCTTTCCTCCTTCAAGGGCGCGGCTGTCATCATCTCCCATGACCGTTACTTCCTCGATAAGACGACAAATGTCACTATCGAGCTGGAAAACGGCACAAATCGTGTGTATAACGGCTGCTATTCTGCCTATATGGAGCAGAAGGAGAAGGAACTTGAACAGCTTGAAGAGGCTATCAAGCGTCAGGAAAAGGAAATCGACCGCCTTGAATATACCCTTGCACGTATGAAGGGCTGGGGTCTCGGCAGCAGCAAGATGATGAAGAAGGCGACAGCTATGGAAAAGCGAATCAGCCGAATCGAACGTCTTGAAGGTGTAAAGAAGGCCCATAAGATGAAGGGCAAGTTCAATACTGCCAACCGCACGGGCGACGAAGTTTATTATCTCGACAAGCTGTCCGTCGGCTTTGACAAGGTGCTTATCGATAAGCTTGAAGCCCTCATTCTCAGAGGCGAGCGTGTTGCAATTATGGGCGACAATGGCTGCGGCAAGACAACACTCTTAAAGACTATTCTCGGTATGCTCGAGCCGCTTTCGGGCAAGGTTATCGAGGGTGCAGGTCTGAAAGTCGGCTTCCTTCCACAGGAAATTCGCTTTGAACACCCTGAACGCACAGTTCTTGATACACTTTTATACGAAACAAACCTCTCGCCGGGCGAATGTCGCAACCGCCTTGCCGCTTACAGCTTCCTTGGTGAAGATGTTTTCAAGGAGGTATCGGTCCTTTCGGGCGGCGAAAAGACACGTCTTCGCCTGTGCCTCTTTATGAATGACCAGATAAATACACTCTTCCTCGACGAACCGACAAACCATCTCGATATGGCATCCCGTCAGTGGCTTGAAGATTCCCTCGATGAGTTTACAGAAACGATGCTTTTCGTTTCCCACGACAGATATTTTATCAACCGCTTTGCAACACGAATCTGGATGGTGGAAAACGGCGGAATCATAGATTATGTGGGCACTTACGATGAGTTTGCTGCGTTTATGGAGCGCAGAAAGGCCGATCTCATTCCTGCTCCGAAGGAAGTGAAGGTGGAAAAAACTATCGAGCCAAAGGCTGAAAAGGTGCGTAAGGGACTTTCCTATAACGAGAAAAAACAGCTTAAGGATGCCGAAAACGAGGCTAAAAAGCTGGAACGTGAGCTTGATTTCTTCGCAAAGGAAGAGGAAAAGTATGTCACAGATTATGAGAAGCTGGCAAGCATTGCCGAAGCAAAGGATGCAGCCGAAATGCGCCTTCTCGAAGTGTATGAAATCATCGAAACCCTCTCAGCAAAAGAAAACGCGTAAAATAAAAAACTCTCCACAATTTGTGGAGAGTTTTTATTATGTAGGGATGAATTAAACACCGAACATGGAGAGCAGGAAGCCTGCTGCAACAGCAGAGCCGATAACGCCTGCAACGTTTGGACCCATAGCGGGCATCAAAAGGTAATTCTTCTTGTTGTACTTCTGACCTTCAACCTGAGCAACACGAGCAGCCATTGGAACTGCGGAAACACCTGCAGCACCGATAAGTGGGTTTACCTTGCCGCCTGTGAGCTTGCACATAAGCTTACCGAACATAACGCCGCCGACTGTAGCAAATGCGAATGCTGTAAGACCGAGAGCGATGATCTTGAGTGTGTCAGGAGAGAGGAATACAACGCCGTTAGCAGTAGCACCAACACAAGTACCGAGCATAATTGTAACCATGTTACACATAGCGTTCTGAGCTGTGTCGGAAAGACGGCCTGTAACGCCGGATTCCTTGAAGAGGTTACCGAGCATGAGCATACCGATAAGTGGAGTTGTGGATGGAACGAGGAGAGAACATACGATTGTAACAGCGATAGGGAAGAGAATCTTTTCCTTCTGTGTTACTGTTCTGAGCTCCTTCATTTCGATTGTTCTTTCCTTCTCAGTTGTGAGAGCCTTCATGATAGGAGGCTGAATGAGAGGGATAAGAGCCATATAAGAGTATGCCGCTACGGAGATAGGAGCGAGAAGGTGGTCAGCAAGCTTTGTTGTAACATAGATAGCTGTAGGACCGTCTGCGCCGCCGATGATACCGATGGAAGCTGCTTCCTGTGGTGTGAAGCCGAGGAGGATAGCAAGAATAAATGCTACATAAACACCCATCTGAGCTGCAGCACCGAGAAGGAGGCTGGCTGGGTTTGCAAGGAGCGGACCGAAGTCTGTCATTGCGCCGATTGCAAGGAAGATAAGACATGGGAATATGGATGTCTTAACGCCTGTATAGATATACTTCAGAACGCCGCCCTCTTCCATAACACCGGAGAGAGGAAGGTTTGCAAGAAGCATACCGAATGCGATAGGGAGAAGGAGAAGTGGTTCAAATTCCTTCTTGATCGCAAGATAGAGAAGAACACATGCTACGACAATCATGACAGCCTGCTGCCACTGGATATTTGCAATACCCGAGCTCATAGCAAGGTTTTTTAAAGTATCAAGTATATTCATGAGATGCCTCCTTACTGTTATGCGATAACAGCGAGAAGATCACCCTTATTGAGCTGCTGGCCCTTAGTAGCCGCAACCTGTGCAACTGTACCAGCGCAAGGAGCTGTGATGTCGTTAGCCATCTTCATAGCTTCAACTACAAAGAGAACATCGCCTTCCTTGACAGCCTGACCCTGAGAAACCTTAACTTCGATAACTGCGCCAGGGAGTGGAGCTTCAACCTTTGTACCTGCAACTGCAGTAACAGCAGCAGGAGCTGGAGCTGCAGCAGGAGCTGCTGCAGGAG
>JAZUBN010000077.1:0-7833 GCA_045638565.1 Oscillospiraceae bacterium
GGCAGCTGCTCTCCCAGCTGAGCTATGCTTCCATTTTTCGTTGCTCTCACAACAGCTTTTTCATTATAACATATCTTTTTCAGTTTGTCAAGAACTCTTTTATTCTTTTTCAAACTTTTTCGTTCTCTTTCGAGTGCTTATTCAGTATATCACATCCAAGCGCATTTGTCAAGAACTTTTTTATTTCTTTTTCGAAGCATCTCATCTCGAGTGCTTGTATATATTACCACACCCGAGATGAAATGTCAATACCTTTTTCAGATTTTCCCAAAAATTATTCAGCCATTGGAGGAAGCTCATTATTCTTGATCATTCTGAGCGCCTTTGCCAGTTCTGCAGGGCAGGAAGAAAGCTTACCTCTGCATGGAATGCCTTCATATCTGTCGATGATATCTGTGATATCCATACCTCTTGTGATGGCTGCCATACCGAGGAAGTTGCCCTGGCAGCCAGGACGTGGGCTGTCAAGACTTACCATCTTGCCGTCAACTACTTCAATAATAAACTGCTTTGTGCAGATGCCTTCTGCATTGAATAAATATTTCATATTTTTCTCCTTTAAATATATATGTCATTCTGGACGTAGTGAAGAATCTCCTGAATTACAGATTCCTGACACCTCATCCACCACTTACGTGGTCCCCCTTTCCCTCAAGGGGAAGACTTTTATTTGTTTATGCTTTCTATATATTCTTTAACATTTACTACCTTGCCTGTATTGCGGGATTGCTCGGCTGCAAATACAATCATATGATTTTTCACCGAAATGCCTATCTCGCTCAGCTGCTCTGTAATGATTCCTGTCGTAAGATAATCATAGAGGGCGTGAACGATGCCTTCGTCACCGCCGCCGTGGCCGGAAACTATCGTATCGCCGTATGTCTTTATATCAATATATTCTGTCGACTTATCTTCAAACTTATAAAGCTCCAGAATACCATCTGTGTTGCGGTTGAGAATCTCGCCCTTTGTACCCATAACACGGATATATCTGCCGCCCTTATTGAATGCACTCATATTGAAATCGACAACTGTGCCGTCCTCAAATTCGAGATTTACAACCTGATGGTCGACAACATTATTATCGCACTTAAATACGCATTTGCCGTACTGCGTTGTGCGGAGAGCATGAGCCACTTCATCATCAGTAGGACTTACGATGCCTGTAGCGGCATTTCTGAACCAGTCATTTTCCTTATCATCGTAATAGAGCTTGACGGCATTATACGGACATTCAGCCGCCATCGGACAGCCTTCGATACAGTAGTCAGGCGAGCCGTCAGGGGCATTTTCTTCCTTAAAATATGTAAGCGAACCGAAGGAGCTGACTTTCTTTACATCCTTGCCCACAAGCCACTGAAGAATATCCATATCGTGGCACGATTTCTGCAAAAGCATTGGCGAGCTCTTTTCGGCATTACCCCAATTACCGCGGACGAAGCTATGGCTCTGATGGACATTGCCCACCCCTTCAGCGTGCTGGATGGACATAACCTTGCCGATTTCACCCTTATCGATAAGGCTCTTGAGTGTGACATAGAATGGCGAATAGCGCAGCACGTGGCATACGAGAATGCGCACGCCATATTTCTTTGCCTCAGCTTCTATGGCAAGACATTCCTCGGCAGTTGGCGCTGCAGGTTTTTCAAGCAGAAGATGATATCCTTTGCGTATAGCCTCCATAGCAGGAGCAAAATGCATTCTGTCCATTGTGGAAATTATTGCCGCATCGGCAAACTTAGGCTTTTCAAGAATTTTTTCCCATGTATCAAAACAATTTTCAGCCGGGATATCATGCTTGGTACGCATATATTCTCTGCGGCTTTCAATAGGCTCGGCAACGCCTACAACCTGAAACTTTTCAGGGAAACGCGCCATTATATCGGTATAATCTTTACCTCTGCCGCCTGCGCCGACGACAATAACCTTGATTTTATCCATAGTACATCTCCTTTGCCGTAATAGAAATATTATAACATATTTAAGGACATTTTTCCATAGGGTTGGACCAAAAAGTTGCAGTAAAAAACGGCAGAGTTTACTCTGCCGTTTTATTTTCAGTCTTCAATTATGCAAACAGCCGTAGTCATATTTCCGCTGTGTGAAATACTTATTTCAGCCTTTATGCCTTCATATCTGCCTGTAAGACGAAGATAAGGCTTGCCGCTCTCTTCACGCAGCACCACGACATCGTGGTATTTCATACTGAAAATACCGCTGCCGAGAGCCTTTCCAAAGGCTTCCTTTACGCAGAAAACCCCTGCCGCCGCTTTATGACCTTTTTTTGCAATATATTCCCGCTCATCGGGAGCAAATACACGCTCCATAAAATGAGCCTGCTCCATAAGGCGTATAAATCTGGAATTATCCTCTAAATCTATGCCGACCTTCATTATCCGAGACGGTCAACAAGACGGTAAATCATAAGCTCGTGAAGCTTGAAGATTGTTTCTGCATCGCCTGTTACAGATACTGTACGTGGAGCTGTGCGCTTTACGCCAGGGATAAGTTCACAAGTCTGAGCCATGTTTGTATCCTTGAAGTCGATTTCCATTGTGATTGGTTCTTCCAGCTTGAGAGGCTTGATCTGGTCAAAACGTGCAAGAGCATTCTTAACGCCTTCATAGATCATCTTTCTTGCCTTGTTAGGATGTACGGAAATTGCGCTGAAGCGGGAAAGACCTTCCTTGACAGCGATGCCTTCACATTCAGGAACAAAGTGCTTTACTTCTTCACAAACAGCTTCGTCACCAACGATAGCAACGATTGGTGTGCCGTAATGACCTGCGATAACAGCATTCTGAACAGCTTCTGTGTTCATTGTGATGCCGTTGAGACGCATATTATAAATCTTGCCGCCGTTGTAGCAATGGTCGATAACGCCGTTATAGGATACGCCTGCGCCGGCATGACCGAACATGATAAATGCGTCAAAGCCTCTTTCGATAGTCTGCATCTGGAGAGAAGAACGCATTGCGCCCGAAACAAGCTTTGCATCTTCGTGAAGATCTTCGATAAGGATATTTTCCATATCAGCGTGGCCGTCACATACTACAACTTCTTCTGCACCCATATCGAATGCTGCCTGAATAGCTGCGTTAACGTCGAGAGCAAGGCGCTTTCTGCCAACCGGGAAATCCATCTTGCCTCTTGTGATGGACATACCGCTTACTACACCTTCAACACCTTCGATGTCAGCTGAAATAAAAACTTTTCTGAGCTTTGCCATAATAGTTCCTCCGTTTATTTTAATGTATAATTATTCTTCAATAACTTCGCCTTTTATAAGCACACGGCCTTCATCGCCGCATCTGTGGCTGAATTTCTTTACCCTTGTATCGCCGTAATCAAGCTCACCGCCGTTGAGCAATACATAGACAGAAGGATAAATATCGTGCCATAATTCGTGGCAGATTGGCGGACAGGTATTATCGACGATAAACTCGTCGCCTGCCTTATATAAGCCGTCTCTGCAGCGGCTTTCAACTATTGTAAGTTTCACCTTTGGCATACTGAATCTCCTTCGCCTTCTTTTATAATATTATATAATGTTTTGAAGTTATTTTCAACTGTATTTTGATATATTGCACATATTTTTAATCAACAAATTCAAAAGCAAGGCGATGAGCCTTGCCTTTTGTTTATTTTTCGAACTCACTGCGAAGTTTTTTCAGCGCTTTGGTTTCAATACGTGATACATAGCTTCGGCTGATACCCTTTATCTGAGCAATTTCTTTCTGGGTGTATTCACGTGTACCGAAAAGTCCGTAGCGCATAATGATTATATCACGCTCCCTTTCATCAAGGTCACGGGCGATATACTCATAAAGTCTGCGCTGACTTTCGGCAAAATCGAAGTCCTCCGCCATGGTGTCAGGCACGGAAATCGTGTCCATTATGGACAGCGCTCCCCCCTCTTCCTCGCCATCAATCGATTCGGATAATGAAATCTCATTGGCCTGCTTTTTCAGCACTCTGAAGTACATAAGTATCTCATTTTCTATACATCTGGAAACGTAGGTGGTCAGTTTACTGCCTTTTTCGGCGTTAAAAGATGAGATGCCCTTGATCAGCCCTATTGTGCCTATGGAAATCAGGTCATCCTGGTCCTCTCTTGCGGCATAGTATTTCTTCACGATGTGAGCCACAAGCCGCATATTATGCTCTATCAGCATATCCCGTGCCTTTGCATCGCCCTGCGACATTTTTACGAGCGCTTCTTTTTCCTGTTCTTTCGACAGCGGTCTAGGAAATGCCGAGCCTTTGGGCGATACTCTCAGCATATAAAACAGCGATCCTAGCGTTGACATTACATTAAAAAACATAGCTTTCTCCCCCTTCATTTCAGTCATAGAAAACTATATGTTTTTCAAGCCTTTTCTTGCCTGTCCGTATAGAAAAATAGCAAATAAAAAGCACCTGATATCAAGTGCTTTTTATTTATATATTCGATAACATTATATTCTGCTTATATCAAACAAATCTTGTTTCAACTCCCAGAAGCCAATTGCAGGCAGGCCGCCACCCATATTAGTGCGCATTGCAATTTCCCACTCAGCAAGAGTACCATTATATAAAAAACACTTTTTCTCATGCTGGCTTCGCAATGTATTTACATATGCATTGATTGTATCGTGATATTTAGGATTATGCCATAAATCCCCCGCATAGTTGTTCCACACAGGGAAATCAATATCTTTTACATCTTTATAGCCTATGCTGCCTGTATTTTTCAGATGTCGCAATTGGTCACGCACTTCCATAAGTATTCTGCCCAAGTAATTTTTACCATTCCAATAAATAGTATTATACCGTTTCAGGTCATCAATTGCTATGCCAATTCCCCATTTAGTATCTTTTAAGGAGCATTCTGCAAGTGTTTTTTCGTATGTGTCAAGCAATTTATTGAGCAAATCATCGTTTTGTTCAAACTTGGCACGAATACCTCTTTTAACGATGGCATAACATGTTTTATTCCAAACCTCTGAATTGAACTCTGGGAAAAATGTACGACCAAGTTTTTTTATTACAGCCGGATCATCTGCAGCTAAGATCTTTTGAGCGAGGTCATACTGATGAAACATCAAAACTTTATGGTACATCATAAATTGTTCAACCGAAGTAAAATGCACACCTGCATATTCAAACTCAGCCTTATACCAATTACTGAAACACCCATTTTCGTCATATTCATGATAAAAGCATACTATGTTGTCATTCTTAAACCCATTCATTTTATATCACCGTTTCATTATAATCTTCCCAAGCGAGCAAGCCTTGAGGATATTGAACCTGCTGATCGCTTAAAATAATTTCCTATTTCCTTTTTGTCAACACCTTTGTCGAACATTTGGCAGAGCTTTTCATCATCTTCTTGAACTGAGGTCTGTCAAGGTTACCGCCCGAGAAGCCTTCATCCTCATAAACACGGATAGTTTTAAGCACCTTCTCACCATAATTCATGCTGATGTACTGCCTGCACATCTCAATCTGGTTCTCAATACTCTCATCCTAGGCTTTCTCGAATATATCGCAAACGACTCATAAACCTTGTCCATATAACCCTCTCATTTTATGATATGTTATCATATGTAGTATATCATAAAAGAACAATAATATGTGTCGAATGTGTGAAAAGCTTTGTTTAAAACGAAGCTTCTATAACTAAAATATATTGTTTTATCATTCCGTATACTTACTGCTTTAAAGTTAAAATTGCATTATTATCCGACACATATGCTTTTAAAATTGCCCTACTCACTCGTACAGTATTTTCAACATATCGCTGATTAAAATGAATATTATTTCTCCACTCTTTTGGGAACTTCGTAGAAAACATATCCATTATGCACAATGCAGCACTCCAATCACTGATAGGAACTGTATAGTTGACCCTCTGCACAGAAAGCTTTCTTGCCACACGTGAGAATAACTTCATATCCCATTCTGATTGATCTTTCCATTGTTCCTTAGCTTTAATATGTCCAATCATTTTATCATATGCTTTTCTGCTAATACTCACAACATTATCGATGATTTGCAAAGGAATCTCTTCTTTACTATTTGCGAACTTAACATCTATACCCAAGTCTCTCAATTCCGATTGAAATGATTCTTCGAATTCATCAATATTATCGTGAATATAGTGAATATTTTCATTCTGCACACCCAGTGTATTCTTAATTACATATACAAGTTCCGCAAGTGCATTCAGATTAATGACATTTGTATGCTCAGGATTATCGTACCAACCAAATGTCATCAGATCATCATAAAACATTTCCACGGTATCTTTTTCTATAATCAGCTTTGCCATTTCAACAATACAATTGTCTTTTATATTTAAATCTATATAGTCATAATTAACTAAAAAAGTAAGATACTCTTTGAATTTCTCAACAGAAGGATTTTCAATATAATTTAAATAGTTAATAAAAAAGTCATCCTTTTGGTACGATAAAAAAGTTGCTTGCTCATAAAAATGTAATGGCATCTTTTGATGATATTCTCTTCCAACTAATCCATTTAATAAAAGAGTGGATAAATAAAATCGTTTATCATATAAAATAACAAAAAAGTATTTATCATTCAAAAAGTTGTCAAGGAAATACAATAACTGCGCGTTCATTTCTCTCGTCAACAAATCACTTCCCTTTATTTCTCCTTTGATATCAAACTTTTCCAAAAAATACTTATACTTTTTGCAAAGATTATCCTCTTGTTTATCATTCTTAATTACTAAAGCACCTAAAGCAAATGTTGGTTGTTTTTGAAAATTAAGCAAATCACCTTTTGTTAATACACACCCACTTTGACCAGATTCGTCAAAATATATTTTCATTTTAACTTCCTCTACTCTACCATTCATTACTTGTATTTATATCATTTTATAGAGTTTTTTATTTGATTGGCAATCTGCTAATCATCAGCTATAAACTTTAAATATAACCTTCAAATAACCCTTATCTTCTCATTTTCATATGTTTATAATGACTTCCTACAGCTCCTGTCGTGCGTTTTAGAATCTTGGCAATTTCTTCCGTTGTAAAACCAAATCTATAAAGCCTGAGCATTTTTTGTTCTTCTTCATCAGTCCATGCCGAACCATAATTAGGATATTTTTCTTCAAGCTTTTGCTTTTTATACGCTTTGGTATTTACTACTTTATATGACTCTAGAGTACAGTGCTCCAAAACTATTTTTAAAGCCTCCTGAACTTCTTCATTTGAACAAATATCACTGGCCGGCAAACGTTCTCCAGTTATAGGGTTAATCCCTATGCTTAGGTTTTCAACCATTGTGCGAGACATTAAATCATCCATATTCACATCTCCTTATCAATATATTGCTAACTATATTTAACTTAATAATATCAAAATTAGTAATAATTTTCAATACATAACAAACCAATAATACCCTATTTTGTGTATCGGCTAACTTCCGTTAATTTAAAAATCAATTATGTTCAAACCGCTGACCTCTTGAATGCCATTGTCGAGGTCGGCGGTCTAAATAGAGCAGTATGCACATAATGGACGGTTTTTTCGCATAATTCAAGCAAAATAATCTATAATATACATCCGGGTCCAGGTAGTTTCGCATCAATTATATTCGCATTAGAGGCATGGGAACGTTCCGCAGACAAAAGAATTTGTTCCGCATCATTTGCCTCTTTTCGATCCAAAGGAGCGAAACACCCATGAAATTACTGACAATTAAAGAGATTTCCGAAAAATGGGGCCTCTCCGAGCGCACGATCCGCAAGCTTTGCACAGAGGAACGGATCCCGGAAGCAGAGCTCATTAGAGGCATTTGGATGATTCCGGAAGATGC
>JAZUBN010000078.1:0-14729 GCA_045638565.1 Oscillospiraceae bacterium
GAATGCGCATGTGTCTCTGCCCATCTGATCCTGGATGGAACGTACTACTGGTGTTGGGCCTGGGATCATAACGATCTTTCTGTTAATCATAATGGTATTCTCCTTGTATTTTAATTGGTTTTTTACTGTCTGAATGCCGATTTCCATTTGAAAACAGCACAATAAAACGGTATACACCATTCTTATTGTAATTGTACTCCCTTTTTTTGTTATTTTCAATGAGCTGATTCAACAAATTTTTCACCAAGTTTTATTACACAATGCAGAAAGTCCGGTCGACCTTGATTTTTCGAGCATTTTCCCGACTTTTTACAGAAAAATATACCAAATATCCCGATATTTCACCCTTCCCTTAACTTTTATTGTAATTACAAATAATACTTGTATTTTTTATTGTGTTATGATATAATCTTGCAGGTTTATGGCTGAAACCATTATAAGTCTGCGATATGGGCAGGCGTTTCTACCAACCACCGTAAAGGGTTGACTAAAAATATTACGTAGCCAACATACTATGGAGGAATATTTTTATGAATTATGACGTTATCATTATCGGCGCAGGTCCTGGCGGTATTTTTTCGGCATACGAACTTACAAAGCTGAATCCTCAGCTTAAGGTTGCCGCTTTTGAATCGGGCCACGCTCTCAGTAAACGCCACTGTCCTATCGATGGCAATAAGATAAAGAACTGCATCGGCTGTAAAAGCTGCTCTATTATGAGCGGTTTCGGCGGCGCAGGCGCATTCTCTGACGGCAAATACAACATCACAAACGCTTTCGGCGGCACTCTTTACGAATATATCGGCAAGGAGCAGGCTCTCAACCTTATGTATTATGTCGATGATATCAATATGCGTTACGGCGGCGAAGGCACAAAGCTCTATACCACAGCGGGCAGCAAATTCAAGAAGGAATGCATCAAGCACGACCTTCATCTTCTCGATGCCTCTGTGCGCCATCTCGGCACAGATATCAATTATGTCGTTCTTGAAAACATCTATGACGAACTTAAGGAAAAGGTGGATTTCTTCTTTGATACACCTGTCGAAACTGTGGAAAAGCTGGAAAACGGCTATAATGTTGTAACAAAGGACGGCTCTTATTTCTGCGAAAAGTGTATCATTTCTGTCGGCAGAAGCGGCAGCAAGTGGATGGAAAAGGTTTGCGGTGAGCTTAAGATTCCTACAAAGTCCAACAGAGTTGACCTCGGTGTCCGTGTTGAGCTTCCTGCTGACGTTTTCTCTCATCTCACAGATGAGCTTTATGAATCCAAAATTGTCTACCGCACAAACACATACGGCGACAAGGTGCGTACATTCTGTATGAATCCAAAGGGCGCTGTTGTTGCTGAAAATACAAACGGGATCATCACAGTAAACGGCCACAGCTATGAATCTCCTGAAAAGCACACAGAAAACACAAACTTTGCCCTTCTCGTATCCCAGAAGTTCTCTGAGCCTTTCAAGGATTCCAACGGTTACGGCGAATCTATTGCAAGACTGAGCAATATGCTTGGCGGTGGTGTTCTTGTGCAGCGTTTCGGCGATCTTATAAGAGGCAGACGTTCCACTCAGGATCGCGTTGATGAAGCCTTCCTCATCCCTACTCTCAAGGCAACACCGGGCGATCTGAGCCTCGTTCTTCCTAAGCGAATTCTCGATGGTATCATCGAAATGATATACGCTCTCGATAAGGTGGCTCCGGGCACAGCAAACGACGACACACTTCTCTATGGCGTCGAAGTAAAGTTCTACAACATGGAAGTTTCTGTGAACGCAGATCTCGAATGCTGCCACGAAAACCTCTACATCATCGGCGACGGCAGTGGTATCACTCACTCCCTCTCCCACGCTTCGGCAAGCGGTGTCCATGTAGCAAGAAAAATTGTTGAAAAGATACAGTAACTATATAAAAAAGCCACTCGCAATGAGTGGCTTTTATTTTTCAACTATAAATGGATGTGAGGCAGGCACATTTTGGGGTATATGCCTGCCTCTGAAAGAAAAAAGGTATAATAAATGTTTTGGTTAGTTATTCCTACCACTTGAAATGTTATCACAAGTCACCCAAAATATCCAATAGTTATTTTGAATATCTGCTTTGTTCTTTATTCAAAAAGCTTATAATGGGCAATATACAGTAACATTATAGGATATTTTATATAATCATCCGCATTTTTATCGGATATTCGAATAAATCTGCAACAAAAAAGCCACCTTTGACAGGTGGCTTTAAGCTTTTTACTTTGTAACAAGACCTGTGAACTTCTGGATACGTTCGTTGTCGCTGTTGAAAATTTCATCCGGTGTGCCTTCCTGGAGAATATAGCCGCCATCCATAAAGAGGATACGGTCGGAGACATTCTGAGCAAAGCGCATTTCGTGTGTTACGATGAGCATTGTCATTGTATGAGAAGCAGCGAGCTTCTGGATAACAGCGAGAACTTCGCCGACCAGTTCAGGGTCGAGGGAAGATGTAGGTTCGTCGAAGAGCATAACTCTTGGATTAACAGCCATAGCGCGAGCGATGGAAACACGCTGCTGCTGACCGCCAGACATATGAGCTGGGTATGCGTCGCGCTTTTCAGCAAGACCTACCATTGTGAGAAGCTCCATAGCCTTCTTTTCAGCTTCTGCCTTATCCATCTTCTGAACCTGCACCATTGGCTCCATAACATTCTGGAGAGCTGTCATATTTCTGAAGAGGTTATAGTTCTGGAAAACCATGGATGTCTTGCATCTGAGGTCGTGAACCTTCTTCTTGTCAGCCTTGTTATTTGTGTCAACAGAAATGCCGTCGATGGAGATAATACCATCTGTTGGCTTTTCAAGGTAGTTGATGCAGCGAAGAATTGTGGACTTACCTGTACCGGATGGACCGATGATGGAGATAACTTCGCCTTCGTGAACATCGAGGTCGACGTGCTTGAGAACTTCAAGGTTGCCGAAAGACTTCTTAAGACCCTTGATGCTGAGAACAACTTTATTCTTATCCATTATTTGCCACCATCCTTTACATAAGGCTTGCTCATCTTCTTTTCAAGGTAATGCTGGAGAACTTCGATAGATGCGAGGATTACCCAGTAAACGATGAGGAGAGCTGCATAACCTTCGAGATAACGATAGGAAAGGTTAACTTCGTTCTTGGCAGCAGATGTCATATCGAGAACACCGACTGTAAATGCCAGAGATGTGGACTTGAAGAGGTTAGCAAAGGAGTTTACCATACCTGGGATAGCAACTCTTGCTGCCTGTGGAATAACAACACGGTAGATTGTCTGCCATGGTGTGAGACCGATGGAGATACCTGCTTCAAACTGACCCTTATCAACAGACATGATAGCACCACGGATATTTTCGCCCATGTATGCTGCGAAGGAAACAGAGAGAACCATTACAGCTGCCCAGTATGCAGGCATACTTCTTACTGTAGTGGAGAACTGTGCAAAGCCGTAATAGAATACGAAGAGCTGTGCAATAAATGGTGTGGAGCGGAAGAAGGATGTGAACACCACTGCAAACTGCTTGAGCACAGGGATGTTATAATAGCGGCTTGCCGCAAGACCAAAACCAAGGATTACAGAGAATACCAGGGAGATGAGCGACAAGGAGAGAGAATTCCAAAAACCATCAATGATGATCTGGAACATCCCGAGGAAATATTCAAAACTGAAAACTGTCGACATATTTACTCCTTATTGACCAATATAAACCTATAAATTGACATGAGGCAGACACATTTTTGTATATATGTCTGCCTCTTGAAAACTATAAAAGTCTTTAATTACTTGTTGTTTGCGAAGTAGTCCTTAGCTGGCTGGGATTCCATAACGTCCATGCCGAACCATTCTGTGCAGAGTTCGGAGTAGGAGCCGTCTTCCATCATATCGCCGAGAACTGTGTCGATGAGTTCACGCATAGCTGCGCCACGTTCTGTACGTGCGAATGGATATGCGTTAACTTCTGTGTAGATTGGGTCATCTGTTGCAACGCTCTTGAGGTTGAAGCCTTCATGAGACTGCATGTAGTATGGGAGAACGAGGAATGCGTATGGGCAAGCGTCAACACGACCGAGGTTAACTTCTTCAAGAATGATACCGCTGGATTCGTAGATGTTCTTCTTGATCTTGTTGTCTGGGTCACGCTGTGCGATGAATTCGTTCATAGCGGAGCCTTCAGCGAGAGCGATTGTCTTGCCTTCGAGGTCGGACCACTGTGTGATTTCTGTGTTATCAGCATGAACTGTGATGCAGTATGGGGAGAAGAAGAATGGACGTGTGAAGTCGTACTTTTCCTGACGAGCTGGTGTGATGGAAATCTGCTTTGCAACTGTGTCAACACGGTTGAGGTCGAGTTCAGCAAATGTTGCTGGGTTGTCGAGCTGAACGAGTTCGAGTTCGAGACCTGTCTTTTCAGCCATGATTCTCCAGAGTTCGATTTCGAAGCCATCCCATTCCTTTGTAGCCTGATCGTAAATTGTGAATGGTGTGTATGTACCTGGTGTAGCAAGGCGGATTGTCTTGTCGTCGCCGAGCTTTTCTACCATTTCTGCGTATGGGTTAGCTGCTTCTGTAGCTGCTGTTGTAGCTTCAGTTGCTGGTGCTGCTGTTGTTGCTTCTGTAGCTGGTGCTGCTGTTGTTGCTGGTGCTTCTTCCTTTGCGCAACCTGCGAAGAGGGAAAGGGAGAGAGCAAACACCATCATGAGTGCAATAAACTTTTTCATGTGATCTTTTCTCCTGTTTTATTTTGTTATTTTTCGGACGTTGTCCATTGTAGATATTATCATAAGTACACCAAAATGTACAATAGTTATTTCACATAGTTAGTTTTGGCTTTTATTTGAATTACCTATAATGTCCACTTTATAGATAAAACAAATATTGTTCCTTGATTTAATGTAAAATAATCATATAAATCCATACTTTCAGACATTAAAAAAGCACCCTTAAAGGGTGCTTTTTATCTTTTTACAATTTCATGCCTGCGCCGAATGCTGTAAAGCCGATTTTTTCATAATATGGCTTCATCTCTTCTGTGCAGATAAACTGAAGCTTAAGCGAATGGTCCTTTGCAAACTGGCTCAATTTGTTGACGATTTCTCTGCCGAGGCCGTGATTCTGATATTCAGGAAGAACACCAAGTCCGCACATATATGCATTTGTCACACCGTCGGAAATAAGGCGGCCTGTTGCGATGAGCTTTTCATTGTCATATACGAAAATACAATGGAATGAGCCCTTCATTGCAAAAAGCAATTCCTGAGCAGAAAGACCAAGTTCTTCATTCCAGCCAATAGCTTCGTAAAACTTATAAATATCCTCTTTTTTAGGTAATTCACTGCGGTATGTAAGCATAATTTATGCCTCCTTTATTCAGACATGATTTATATCATGGCAAATGCCACTAAAATTACAAGAAATACTACATTATACAATGTAAAGACCTTCATAAATGTGCCCTTGTCAGCATTATTATGCTGTGAATAGAGCTTGAAGGAAATAAGGCTGGCAAGAGATGCCACCAGTGTGCCAAGGCCGCCGATGTTTACGCCCTTGAGAAGTGCGTGGGCATTTTCTGTAAAGCCTGCAAGAAGTGCCGCACATGGCACGTTGCTTATGCCCTGGCTGAAAATCACCGACATGATAAGCTCTCTGCCTGCAACGAGAGAGGAAATTGCATTTCTTATCGCTTCGAGAGAGGAAATATTGCCCACGAAGATGAAGAATGCAACGAATGTGCCGAGAAGCGCATAGTCAACCTGCAAAAGCAGCTTCTTATTGATGATGAGCATTGCGATGAGTGTGATAACGAAGCAGATGCGGTAATCGAGGACACGCATTACTGTTGCAAGAGAAAGTGCAAAAAGGATTACATAAAGCCATACACTCTTGTGTACGGCGACATTTTCGCCATCCGCCTTGCACTGAGGCAGTTTTTTCATAAATACAGCGGCAGAAACAAGCACCAAGCTTACGATTGTAAGCGGAAGTGTGACGCCAAAGAATTCGCCCATTCCCATTTCATAATAGGAATAGATGAAGAGATTCTGCGGATTGCCGATAGGTGTCAGCATACTGCCCAGGTTTGCGGCGATAGTCTGCATTACAACTACGAAAATAAGGCTTTTCTCATCAGTTTTTTCATAAAGACCGATGCAGAGCGGCACGAATGCAATGAGAGCAACGTCATTTGTCACAAGCATTGCCGAGAAGAATGTCATTAAAATGAGGGCAAGTGCCAGCGCGCGAGGTGTTTTGAAGGTTGTCAGGATTTTATTTGCCATAAGGTCGAAAAGCCCTGTGTGCATAAAACCTTTGATGACGCTCATAAGGCAGAATAAAAGGGCGATAACCTTGAAATCGATATATTCCAGATATTTTGCGCTGACTGGCACAAAAAATGAGGAAACTACGGCAAGTGCCGCTGCAATAACAAATACTATTTCTTTTTTAATGAAGTGTTTTATCTTTTCCATACTGTCCCCTGTGTTGTTAGGTAATATATAAATTATATAGTATTATGACCAAGTTTTCAAGATATTTTTCCATAACAGCCGACAAAACGCAAAACGAGGCTGAGATAACTCAGCCTCGTTCTGCCAAAACAATTCTTACAGGAAATTTATATGAAAAGAAACTCTATGAACTTGTTTTTGTACCACTTGCCTTTTCTGTACCGGAATAATGGATGGGGGTTCAGGTTCCCGATGGCGTGAGCCATCGGGAACTTATGTTTTGTATAGAGAAAGGTAATGGTTTATGCTTTCTGGTCGTATGTTTTTCTTCATCTCTTAGTTTATGTCTGTATTATACAAATCAATTATGTCAAAGGCTCGACACATATGTGAACGAATTGTAAACCTTTTTCCACAGGCTGTGGATTTTAAGGCACACAAAAAGGACGGAATGAACCGTCCTTTTGTCACACTATTTAATAAAGTAATGCGGAAGCTGATATCGTGTGCACGAATGAATGAGATGGGCTATCATCTTTTCCGATGCGCCGTAGGAATCCTTATTTTTTATTGCATCATAAATAATGCCGTGTTCCACATTGATATTCATCAGATTTTCAAGTGTAAGCATACCTGCCTTGCTTATCTGTCTTATAAGGCTGCGCGATGTGAAGAGAAGATTCTGGATGACAGGATTGTGTGAACATTTTGCAATGGCAAGATGGAACTCCATATCGCAGTCAAGGAAGTCCTTGAAATTGCCGGCATTATATGCTTCCTTACCCTTTTCATATACATTTGTAAGGAATTCGATATCCTCAGGTGTTGCATTCTGCGCTGCAAGCTGAGCCGACTTCTGCTCGAGCACATTACGCACTTCGATCATCTTATCCACATTTTCATCGCCCACAAGGAAGCTCCACGAAAGAGGCATAAGGAAGAAGTTGGACGTATTCTTGCAGATAAACGTGCCCTGACCCGGTCTGATATCAATAAGGCCGAGAACGCTGAGAACTTTCAATGCTTCACGCAGAGCAGTTCTGCCCACACCGAACCTTGCCGCAAGGTCACGGTCGGAAGGCAGTTTATCGCCCAGTTTATAATCCCCTTCGATTATGGCATTTGAGATATAGTCGGAAAGTATACGGACAAGCTGTTCCACCTGGCTGTTCTGTCCTGTGGCAAAGGAATGATTTTCCGGCTCTTCTTCCGCCTTTACAATAGTTTCAGCATAGGCAACAAAGCCGTCAGGATCAAGCGAGAAAACCGAGGTGTCCACTTCCATTTTTTTCGCAATAACGGCAGCAATTTTTTCACTTTCCTCGTTGCCGAAGCGTTCAAAATTGGAATATTTGGAATTGCTCATCATTTTATTGCCGTTTTCATCGGAAAGATATTTTTCTATGAACACCGACTGGGAAAGCTTGAGCATACGTCTTAAAGACACAATATTCTGATGTATGTTTTCATTTGTCAGTTCATCTTCAATGTTTTTCATAACTGTAAATACTCTCCCTGTTCTGATTTATTGTGCATATATGTCAATTATACTATAAACCTGCAGTAAAATACAAGTACTTATCAGATTTTGCAATAAAATATACCGATTTTATGCCTGTTTTTATGCTATGCCTATTGAATTGTGTTTTCATATATGTCATAATTCAGTTATAAAAGGCAATAACTTACAAAATATATAAACAGATTTGCAGAGGTTATAAACTATGGATAAGGCAAAATCTACCAGTCGGATAAAGCTCAGCCTTGACGCATTGAGCAAATACACAGCAACTCCCGACAATGGATGCACCCGTCTGCCCTTTTCGCAGGCCGCTTATGATGCAAAAGAATACATACGCTCACTTATGGATGAAGCCGGTCTTACATCTCATGATGATGGCGCAGGCAATATTTTCGGCGTAAGAAAGGGCAAAAATCCTGAGCTCCCTTGTATTATGATGGGCTCTCACTATGATTCTGTCATAAACGGCGGCAATTATGACGGCATCGCAGGGGTCGTCTGCGCTCTCGAAGTTGCCCGTATATTAAATGATGAAGGCATTGAGCTTGAGCAGGATTTCGTCGTCGCCGCCTTCAACGATGAAGAAGGTATGCGCTTCGGCGCAGGCTATTTCGGCTCGCGTGTTATGCTCGGTCAGGTCACACCTGCAGAATGTGAAACTTTCGCCGACAAGGATGGCATTACAGTGGCTCAGGCGATGAAGGAATGGGGGCTTGACCATACAAAGCTTCCTGAATACAGCTGGGACACCAATAAAATCGGCAAATTTATCGAAATACACATCGAGCAGGGTCCTGTCCTTGATGCACAGAAAATCGAGCTGGGCCTTGTGGAATGTATCGTAGGCATTCAGCGATATATGGTGACTGTAAACGGCAGAGCCGACCATGCAGGTACAACTCCTATGTATATGCGCCTTGATGCTGTGGATATTTCCACCAAGGTTGTATCCAGGCTGGCTGATATGGCTCGTGCCAAAAATGATGGTACTGTCGCAACCTGCGGCTTTTTCCGCACTGTACCTTGCGCCATGAATGTGGTTTCCAGAAAGGTCGAGTTTTCTCTGGATGTCCGTTCACAGAACAGCGAAAATATCGACAATATCGTAAGCGGTATCATAAAGCTTCTCGATGAAGAATGTGCAAAGTGGGGCGCATCATACGAAATTGAACAAAAACTCCACACTATTCCTTGTCAGCTCGACCGTGAAATGCTCTCCCGTCTTGAAGATGCGGCAAAGGCAAAAGGCTATTCCTATAAGAGAATGCCTTCGGGCGCAGGTCACGATGCTCTCGCTATCGGTCATATACTTCCTGCGGTTATGGTATTCGTGCCATCGAAAGACGGCAGAAGCCATTGTCCTGTGGAATATACAGAAGAAAATACTTTCGCAAAGGCTGTTGATATTGTTGTCGACATGATAATGAGCTTCCAAAACTGATTATACAATGAAAAAGCCACCCTCAGGGGTGGCTTTAATTATCTGTATTTTAGTAATTTTCCTTGCGTACTTCAAAGTATGCCTGTGGGTGCTTACATACAGGGCAAACTTCAGGAGCTTCAAGACCTACTGCAACATGACCGCAGTTACGGCATTCCCACATTGTAACGCCGCTCTTCTTGAATACTTCCATTTCCTTAACGTTCTTGAGGAGAGCTCTGTAACGTTCTTCGTGGAGCTTTTCGATAGCTGCTACGCCGCGGAAATCCTTAGCGAGTTCAACAAAGCCTTCTTCTTCAGCTTCCTTTGCCATACGTTCATACATATCTGTCCATTCAGCATTTTCGCCTTCTGCTGCGTGGAGGAGGTTTTCAGCTGTGTCGCCGAGTTCGCCGAGAGCCTTGAACCACATCTTTGCGTGTTCCTTTTCGTTTTCAGCTGTCTGAAGGAAGAGAGCAGCGATCTGTTCAAAGCCTGCCTTCTTAGCAACGGAAGCAAAGTATGTATATTTATTTCTTGCCTGAGATTCGCCTGCGAAAGCTTCGCAGAGATTCTTTTCTGTCTTTGTGCCTGCGTAAGGGTTCTTCTTAGGTTCTTCGATAAGTTCAAATACGGATGCTGGCTGCTTGCACTTTGGGCAAACGAAATCTGCTGGAAGTTCGCCTTCGTGAATATAACCGCAAATCTTGCATTTCCATTTCATAATAATTTTTCCTCCTTGGATGATTTATTATATGTACCCTATTATGTACAAAATACCTATAATTAAATTATACCGCTTTGGTCTGCTTTTTCAAGCCTTTTTCTTTCGTCAGAATGTAGAATATTTTTGTAGTATTTGTACAATAGAAAATTAAAGTTAGTCATAGTAAACTTTCCATAGCCTGTGGAAGAGTTTACTATCTTGCAAAAAACCATTTGATCCAGTCTTTTACAAGTACAAGACCAATAATAAACAGGATTGCAGACCCCATCATCATCCTTATGTCCTGTAATTTTCTCGCCGCATACCAGCCTGTGCCTTCCTTATCCTTGTCAAGCGTTCTGAAATACAACGCCAGCGCAAAGCCGCCACCGCCTGCAAGCATAAATACTATTCCGAGTACAACATTTGGTCTTGAGCCTTCGTCGGTCTGTACAGTACATCCTGCCAGAATTACAAAACATAATAATAAAGCAATTATTTTCTTCATACACGCCTCCTTATGCCATAAAAACCATTATAAATCCTATCACAGCAGCCGCTATACCTGCGATTCTGCCGAATTTAACTGCTCCTTCCGTCGGTTTTGAGTCCTTTATGCGCCAACCGATACTTATATACCACGCAGTTTCAGGTGTAAGAGCATTGAAAAGACCGATTACGATAACAATAACACCGATGAAGAAAAGTTCCGAATCTTTTTCTGCCGCAGGCTTTACGGAGTTGGCCAACATACTTTCCAATATGTTTCCGTCTATATATCCGCCGGCATCTCCTGTAATTTCTCCATCAGAAAATACAGCGCCATTGGGATATGTTATCTCACACTTCCCTTTTTGGAGCACAAATTCATAAGTATCTTCTCTACCGGTCGAGTTGCCTTTTACCTCAATTTTGCCTGTATAAGTTTTACCTTCCGGATTATTGAAATGTATCACTGCCTCATAATTATCCGGCAAACTGTAGTCTTTCTTTTGTCCACAGCCTGTGAGCATAACAAGGCACAGCAGAAGGGCAAATATCTTTTTCATATATTCGCTCCTTTCTTACAAAGAGGGTGGACGTGTGTATGTTGATTTGAAAGGATATATCCCTCTTATTTTGCTTCGTTGAGAGCCATTACAAGGTCTGCGCCGTCGATATAGTCAGATGTGGAGCCGCCTGTCAGCTTCATATTCCACATACTTACGCTTGGATTCCAGATATAGCTGAAGACCGCACCGTTAGGATATGTAATGATGAAGTCCTTGTCCTCATGGACGACCTTATATTCATTTTCGCCTTCATAAATAGTGGCGTGAGTGTATTTTGAGTCTGCGTAGACAATTTTTACAGGTGTGCCTTCGATTTCAGCTTCAAATTCAAGCTTCTTTTCGCAGCCTGCCATAAGTGAAAGCATGAGCACAAGGGCAAGCATAAGTGATAATGTTTTTTTCATATTCAATACCTCCATTTATAGAATTATAGTATCATTTTTCACAGAAATAGTCAAGCACGATAAAGGGCGGAAATCTTCCGCCCTTTATCTATACATTATTTACTTTAGAATCCAACGCTGAGGTATTCAATAACCGCTCTGCCCTTGTCTGTAAGAGCCATGGAGCCCATATCGATAACTGCTGTATCGCACAGGAAGCCTTCCTTGCCTGCGCCCTCCGCAACAGTTTTCTTCAACTCTTTGTATAAATCAGAGTTTCTATACTCCATGTAATCATAATTTTCAAGCTTTACATCGTAATCGAGTGTGATGATGCCCTTTTCTTCAAGGTGAAGGAGAGCTTCGCCGATCTGCTTTGCTTCTTCCATAGTTGTATCAACTGCATTGAAGTAAACAGGTGCAAGAGCTGTCACACGGATTGTATCTTCTTCGCCTGCCTTTGTCATAGAGAAACGACAGACAGGAAGGAATGGTGTTTCCATAAGCTCGAACATGAGAGCGAGTTCGCCGAGATCGAGTGTGTCATTGCTTGAGCCACCGCAGCCGCCGCAAGTAGCGCAGTTGCCTGTGCAGCCTGTTGTTTCTTCCATACCGCCGCAGCCACCGCAAGAGGAACATCCGCCGCCACAAGAGGAGCAGCCACCACCGCAGGAGGAGCAGTTTCCGTCACAGCTTGTTTCAGCGCAGCTTCCGCCGCAAGTTGAGCAATTGCCTGTGCAGCCCATAATTTCTTTTTCCATAGTATTTATCTCCTAAGTTTTTATTTTTCTGAGTTTATTACAATTCGTTTATGCGTGCAGTTTCGTCGATGAACATAGCCTTGAGGCCGAGTTTTTCAAAAAACTTCACCATTTCGGCAGGGGCAAACTTTTCTGTCGCCTGATGTGTGCCGCCTAAGAGGCTGACGCCGTTTTCCTCGGCTGCCTTGTGGATATTCTGCACCCACTCAGCGCGCTTTGTCGTCACGCCAATAATGAAAAGGTTGATGCCCTCGTCGGCCATCTCCTTATAAACATCGGTACTCTTTGCACCGCCGCACATTACAGCAATTTTGCCGTTTTTAAGCTCATTTCCACCGTAATTATAGAGCTTTACCTCGTTGCCGAGCAGCTTTGCAAGGCTTTCTGCCACTTCGTCAGCCGTTTTGAAATCAGATTCACACATAACGCCCATACGAACGCCATTCTGCTCGTAAAACTCCTTATAAGGACGGAATCCCATGCGCTTGGCAAGGTTATTGCCCGGGGAATATGGGCCATTTCTGTCGAGAGGAATGTGATAGGAAAACAGGCTGATATTGCGTTCAGCCATCATTTTCTGCCACTTTTCAGCGATAGGCTGAGGGTCAGCAAGGATATCCTCACGCTGTGGCACAGGGTGATGAGTGAACAGCAGGCAGTTTTTAGCATCGAGCTCGATGAGCTTTTCAAAAACCTCGTCACCTGCAAATGTAGCTGTGTAAACGGTGTCCACCTCGTCGGCAAAGTGATGCTGCAAGCCCTTTTTAGGGAAAACATCGGTACATTCGTCAGGGCGGAACTCCTCTTCAAGAGCCTTGTAAATCAATTCAGCTTTCATATTTGTGTTCTCCTTTATTGCTAAGCAGAAAATCTGTCATTCTGAGCGCAGAGCGAAGAATCTCTCTCCGCATTCGCGTTCTACTCAATAATATCCACTATCTCGATGAGATTTTCGCAGACAAAATCAGCTTCATTCGGCAAATCCTTATGTACAAAAATCGTTTTGAACCCCATATTTTTGCCGCCGATTATATCGGCATTAGGGTTGTCGCCCACCATATAGCACTCGTCAGGACTTGCATTGCCCATGGCAAGCTCAAAAATCTCACGGCGCGGCTTGTCAAATCCGCACACACCCGAACAAATTATATCGTCAAAATAATTTTCGCCGAAAAGCTCGTTTACTATCCACTCAAGCTCAGGAAAATTATTGGAAAGCAGCACCACACGGTATCCCTTTTCACGGCATTTTGCTATCGTTTCAAGGGTGTCGGGATAGATATTGTAGTTTTCGATGCGCAGGATATACTTGCGCACCTCAGGCGCTATTGCCTTACATTCGTCCTCATTAAAGCCGAAATGTGAGCAGACATACTGAAAATGCTTCTCCATAAATGGCCAGAAATTGTCGCCCGTCTTATCGTGGTTGTCATCCTCATAATGCTCCCACGGATAGCCGTAGCGGGCAATTTTGCGTATCTCGACAGGGTCAAAACTGCGCCCCGTCACCTCATCCATCGCTTTTGCAATGGAAATATTCCACATGCTTGGCGAATATACCAGCGTGCCGTCAAAATCAAAAATAATCGTCTTCATTATTTAATCATATCACAAAGGCGGAAAAAATACAATATGAAAAGCCTCCCATTCGGAAGGCTTGAGAAATTTTAAAATTTTTTCGGATTTTTGTCCCATTTTGGCTGTCTGAATTGTCATATATATAAAGACATATAAAAGGAGGATTTTTTATGACAAAGTTTATATTTAAAAGAATCGTGCACACTATTTTTGTTATTTCCGCACTGATCTTCATTATCTATGGTCTGATTCACTTCTTTGCTCCAGGGGATCCAATTGCCATCATAATCGGCGCCGAAAAGCCAGTCATCTATCTCTATCCAGAGGAAGAGACTGAGGTATTTGTCAATGTAGCTGTGGATAATGGGGAAATTTTCGTGACTTATCCGGAGAAAAGCGATGGATGGCACGTCACAGCATATCCTGACGGCAAGATTATTGATGAAAACGGCATCATGCACAACTATCTCTTCTGGGAAGCAAAGTCGCAGATTGAATTTGATTTATCAAGTGGGTTTGTTGTAAAGGGCAAAGACTCTGTGGAATTTTTGCAGGAAAAGCTTAGCTATCTCGGCTTAAATCAGAATGAAATAAATGAATTTATCGTCTACTGGCTGCCGCATATGATAGATAACCCATATAATCTCGTTTCTTTCCAGTGGGAAAAATACAATGAATTTGCTCCGTTGACTATTGTTCCTCAGCCTGATTCAATCCAGCGTGTATATATGGCGCTCAAACCATTGGGTGAATATATCGAAATCCCAGAGCAACATCTGGAAAAGTTTGAACGCAAAGGCTTCACTGTCATCGAATGGGGCGGAAGTATATTACAATAAGATATAATGTAGGGA
>JAZUBN010000079.1:0-9327 GCA_045638565.1 Oscillospiraceae bacterium
ACCACCTGTTGGTGGCATACCATATTCAAGAGCGTTGATGAAGTCATCGTCCATCATTTCTGTTTCGTCGTTGCCCTTGTCGCGGAGTTCAACCTGCTTCATGAATCTCTGCTTCTGGTCGATTGGGTCGTTGAGTTCGGAGAATGCATTACCCATTTCGCTGCGGCAGATGAAGAGTTCGAAACGTTCTGTAAGACGTGGGTCGGATGGAGAACGCTTTGCAAGTGGGGAAACATCAACAGGGTGCATTGTGATGAATGTTGGCTGAACCATATGCTGTTCTACCTTCTGGTCATAGCATTCGTAGAGAGCGTGACCCCATGTTGGTTCAACGCCTTCCATATCAACGCCGACGGAGATTGCTGCCTTTACAGCTTCTGCATCGTCATTGATAGCCATAAAGTCTACGCCGAGGTATTCCTTAACAGCTTCAGCCATTGTCATACGGCGGAATGGAGCTTCGAGAGAAACCTTTTCGCCCTGCCATTCAACTTCGTATGTACCGAGAAGGTCACGAGCTGCGCCGGAGAGAAGGTCTTCAAAGAGATCCATCATACCGTTGAAATCTGTGTATGCCTGATAGAGCTCAACTGTTGTGAACTCTGGGTTGTGCTTTGTGTCCATACCTTCGTTACGGAAGATACGGCCTACTTCGTATACTCTTTCAAAACCGCCTACGATGAGACGCTTGAGGTGGAGCTCTGTTGCGATTCTCATGTACATATCGATGTCGAGAGTGTTGTGATGTGTGATGAATGGACGAGCTGCAGCACCGCCTGCAAGTGTATTGAGGACAGGTGTTTCAACTTCCATAAATCCGCGGTTATCGAGGAAGTTTCTAAGATACTTGATAAAGCCGCTTCTGATTTCGAAGTTGCGGCGTACGTCAGGATTTACGATAAGGTCAACATAGCGCTGACGGTAACGTGTTTCTGTATCCTTGAGGCCGTGCCACTTTTCTGGGAGTGGACGGAGGGACTTGGAAAGGAGCTTGAGTTCCTTTACATGGATGGAAATTTCGCCTCTTCTTGTCTTGAATACAAAGCCCTTGATACCGATGATATCACCGATGTCCAGCTTCTTGAAGCGTTCATATTCTTCAACGCCGATTTCATCGATCTTTACATAAGCCTGGATACGGCCTGTCTTATCGAGAATATCGCAGAAGGAAGCCTTGCCCATTTCTCTCTTGGACATCATACGGCCTGCGATAACAACGTCAACATTTTCCATTTCTTCGAAGTTTTCCTTGATAGGAGCAGCGTGATGTGTTACATCAAACTTAACTTCTGCGTATGGGTCTCTGCCTTCGTCCTGAAGGTTCTTGAGCTTATCTCTTCTGATCTGGAGAAGTTCGGAAAGCTGTTCAGCCTGCTGTTCTTCAGTAAGCTCTTCCTGCATGATCATTTCTTCGTTCATTTATTAGTCCCCTCTTTACTTGGAAATTTCCAAAATCTTATACTTCTGCTGACCTGCTGGTGCGTCAACAATTGCAATTTCGCCAACCTTCTTGCCCATCATACCGATGCCGAATGGGGATTCGTCGGAAATGCGGCCTTCCATTGGCTTAGCTTCCTGAGAGCCTACGATGTAATATTCTTCGATATCGCCCCATTCAAGGTCTTCGATCTTAACCTTGCAGCCTGTCTTTACCATATCTGGAATTTCATCATCTTCTTCGATGATTTCATAGTTTTCGAGCATATTTTCTACTTCTGCAATGCGGGAGTAGAGCTTGCCCTGTTCATTCTTAGCTTCATCATATTCGCTGTTTTCGGAAAGGTCGCCGAAGGAACGAGCTTCCTTAACCTGATCTGCAACTTCCTTTTCACGGACAGTCTTCATGTATTCAAGCTCAGCTCTGAGTTCGTCATACTTTTTCTTTGACATTTTGAATTTCTTCTGCATAATGGTGATGCTCCTCATCTATCTGATTATTTTTAGTCATAGCGGAAAAACGCATATAGTTTATGCGTTATAACATATTATATGGCGGCATTGGGAAAAAGTCAAGTTAATTTTTTATTTTATTTGTTAATATTGTATGGAGATGGTAAAATGTTTCGTAAGATTGTGATATGATGGGGGGTATATTAAAGTGAAGGCTATGCAGGGGCGAGCATTTATGATGTACCGCATTGTAGGGACCGACGTCCTCGGCGGTCCGCCTGGCTAAGTGAATAGTGAAAAATGAAAAGTGAAGAATTGAGGTGTGACAGGGTCACATTGGATAGAAAACCTCTCCGACAGTTTTGCGAACTGCCACCTCTCCTTTGGAAAATGAGAGGCTTTACAGGAGTGTGGTCGCCCCTGCGGTCAGTACAGAAAACCTAAAAAAGAGCACCCGGATGGATGCTCTTTATAGTTTATTTTATTCTGCTGCTGTTGTGTCTTCAGCTGCTGTTGCCTGCTCAGCTTCGATAGCCGCCTGAACCTTTGGCATAAGCACTTCCACAGCCTTCTGAAGCTGTGTATCTTCCTCATAAGTGAGGGAGGAGAAGTTATACAGCGCTTCTTCCGAAAGAACAACCTCCACATCAGGAATTACGCCTGTACCCGCAAGGGAATTGCCCTTTGGAGTATAGTATCTGTAAGTGGAGATATTGAGAGCAGAGCCATCACTGAGCGGCATACTTGTCTGCGCATAGCCCTTGCCGCCTGTTGCTTCGCCAACAACAGTACCCACGCCATATTCCTGAATCGCCGCTGCAAAGAACTCGGCAGCCGAGATGGAATACTTGTTTGTAAGCACCGCCATAGGAAGCTTGATGCACGCTTCATCGGACACATTTTCCTGTGTCTGACCATCCTTGCTCGTCATGGAAATGATCATGCCGGAAGGGAGAAGTCTGTCCAGCATTTTGGACATTACATTGGCATATCCGCCGCCGTTTACACGCACGTCAAAGATAAGTCCCTTGGCACCTTTTTCGACAAGCTCATCAAGATGAGTGTCAAATTCCTTTTCAGCGCCATTGTCAAATGCATCGATTCTGATAAAGCCGATGTCATTTTCAAGCATCTTTGATGTGATGTCAGGAGTGTAAATCTCCTGTCTTTCAAGGGTATATACCTCTTCGGAGCCGTCTGTCTTTTCAATGGTCAGCTTGACGAATGTACCTTCCTCGCCTCGCACCATTGTCACAAGCTCGTTCTGAGCAACGCTGGACACATCCTTGTCCTCAACAGCCTTGATGACATCACCGATGCCGATGCCTGCCTTTGCTGCAGGGCCTTCTTCTTCAAGATCTGTGATGGAATAATAGCCTGTTTCCTCGTTATAGGAAACTGTGATGCCGACGCCGGCATATTTATTGTTGTTTTCTTCCGAGATAAGCTTGAACTCCTCGGCTGTATAGTAGCCTGACCACTTATCGCCAAGAGCTGCAATATAACCGCTGATAGCGCCGTCCATCAGGTCCTTTTCATTGTAATCGCCTACGAAATACTTGCTTACGATGGCAGAAACTTCGGAAAACTTCTGATATTCCTGCTCATTCTGCTGGATATTGCCAAGTCTTTTGTCATAAAAATCGGAGACTACATAAATTGTTATATTGAATGTTGTGATGATCGCCAGAAAGACCAGCATAAGCGCCCCCGGGATCGTTAATCTTTTCTTGTTCAACTTTGATTATCTCCTATTTGAAATATGACATCGGATCCACATACTTGCCGTTCTTTATAATTTCGAAGTGAAGATGAGGACCTGTGGAATAGCCTGTCGAGCCGACAAGACCGAGCTGCTGTCCCTTCTTGACCACATCGCCCTTCTTGACAGAACGGGAGCTCATGTGGGCATAGAGAGTTACCATATTGCCGCCGTGGTCAACCATAACATAGTTGCCATAGGAAGCATTATATGTGGATGTAATTACTGTACCTGCATTGGCAGATACGATTTTTGCACCCTTAGGCGCGCCGACATCGACGCCTGTATGAAGCTTGTTATACTTGAGGATAGGATGGAAACGCATACCGAACTTGGATGTGATTCGTGTATTGCCAGGGCAAGGCCATGTGAGATTGCCGCCGACGTAATCCTTCTTGTTCTGAGCGGCAAGCTTTGTCGCCATCTCCTTGACTTCTGCAGAAAGACGCTGTTCTTCCTTATCGATAGCACGGAGCTTTTCAAGCTCGGAATCTTCGGCATTTTCAATCTTCTGCATCTGGGCATTCTTTGCGCTCATCTGCTGATTGAGCTCTGCCTTTGAAGCTTCAAGCTGCTGCTGAACGGCAATTTCATCAGCCTTGTTCTGTTCGAGCGAAGCCTTATGGTCGATTATCTGCTGCTTGAGAGTTTTTATCTCATTGAAAAGCTGCTTTTCATATGCAGAAATCTGAGAAATTATTTCATAGCGGGAAAGGAAATCAAAAAAGCCGTCCGATTCAAGAAGTACGCCCAGATAGCTTATATCGCCATGTTCATACATAAGGCGCACTCTGTCCTTGAGCTTGACATACTGTTCATCTTCCTTCGCCTGAGTGTTGACGATTTCCTGCTCTGTTTCTTCGATAACATCGGAAAGCTGAGCAACCACCGCCGCCTGAAGATTGATTTCATCGTTCATTGCGTCGATCTGGTTATCGAGAAGCTCAATCTGCTTGAGAATGGAAGATTTTTCGCTCTTGATCTCGTTGATTTCCTTCTGGATGTTCTTTTTCTGCGCCGTGGCCTTAGCCAATGAGTCCTTCAGCTTATTGAGGTTTGACTGAGAAACGGTCAGGGCGCTACTGGTAAAAAAAAGGCTTGAGAACATCGAGAAGAACATGAGAAATGCAAGCAGACCTGCAATTATACTTGCAAAAAGCTGTCTTTGTTTTTTGTTCATAACTTTTTCTCCTTTCATGGAGTGGGGGGTATACAGTGCGAGTGAATAATTAAAAGTGAATAGTGAAAATTTGATGTGCCTGCGGCGCTATTTAACAGGCGGGACGCCGTGAATCCCTCCACCACCATTCGGTGGTCCCCCTCCCTTTAGACAAGGGAGGCTTATATGGTTTTACACCTTCATGAATTTCTGGATTGTGAACACCGAGCCGATAAGGCCTATCACGATGCCGCCCAGTGTGACACAGGCAAACACTGTGCCGGATAATGCGTCAAACGGCACGATTTCGATGAAGGTTACGCCTGCAATCAGCTTGTCTGTGATGTAGTGATATACACCCAGCTGTGCGTAATAGGACACAACACCGCTTAAGAAACCGATGATAGTACCTTCTATTACAAACGGCATTCTTATAAATGTATTTGTCGCGCCCACCATCTTCATAATAGAGATTTCCTCACGTCTGTAGAAGAGGGCGAGGCGGATTGTATTTGAGATGATAAAGAGTGACACGCCGCCGAGAAGTGCAACAAGTGTCATTGAAATTGCATTGACAACATTTTTGACCTGAAGCAGCTTATCAGAGATATCCTTACGGCTGACTGTTTCGCCTACACCTGTCACGTCCTGAATCTTTTTTACAGTTTCAGCGTGGAGAGAGATGTCCTTCATTGTTATCTGATAGCCGTCACGGAGGGGATTATCCTCTCTTAAATCCTCGATGATATAGGCATCGTCACCAAGCTCATCAAGATAGTTTTCAAAAGCTTCTTCCTTAGGAACAAACTTGATGGTAGCTACATTTTCAATCTTTTTAAGCTGATATTCCAGCTGAATTGCTTCCTCACGAGGCACAGTATCGTCGATATATACTGCGATTTCATTCTGGCTTTCCAGATCTTCGATCATAACACCGATATTGTATGCCACAAGTGTGAAGCTGCCTGTGATGAGCAGACATGCTGCAAGGACAGAAACAGCCGCAAAGGACATAAAGCCGTTTACGAAAATGTTTCTGAAACCTTCGCGGAAAAAGTATGTAAGGTTAGTTCTGAGGCGTCTGAGCTGTGCTTTCATAGTAACCTCCCATCTTATCGCTTATTACCATACCGCCATCGATGGCGATAACGCGCTTGGCGAACTGGTCGACAAGCTCTTTTTCGTGAGTTACCACAACAACTGTTGTGCCGAGAGAATTGATTTTTTCCAAAAGCATCATAAGCTCGAGAGAACGTGCAGGGTCGAGATTACCTGTAGGTTCGTCTGCGATGATGACGTTAGGATTATTGACCAGCGCTCTCGCGATGGCAACACGCTGCTGCTCGCCGCCCGAAAGCTCGTTCGGATATCTTCTCTGCTTATGGAGAAGGCCTACAAGATCGAGCACATAAGGAACGCGTTTCTTGATGACTCTCGAAGGAGCACCAACAGCACGCATGACAAAGGCAACGTTTTCATAGACGGTCTTTTTTTCAATAAGACGGAAGTCCTGGAAAACGACACCTATTGTTCTTCTTAAATAAGGGATTTCCTTCTGGTGAATCGAGCCTACATCGTAGCCGTTGATATTTACCTTGCCCGATGTTGGTCTGAGTTCTGCGGCAAGAAGCTTGATGATTGTCGATTTGCCCGAGCCGGACGGACCGACAATAAAAGCAAACTCGCCGTCTTCGATAGTCAGCGACACGCCTTTGAGGGCCTTGGTGCCGTTGTCATAAGTTTTGAAGACTTCGCTGATTTTAATCATTTTAGATCATCCTATCTTGTCTTTGCCGAATCGAGATACTTCTGAACCATGAGAGCTACCTTGAATGTAACCGCCTTATCGAATTCGCGGATATCAAGGCCTGTGATCTTCTTGATCTTTTCAAGACGGTACACAAGAGTATTTCTGTGAACAAACAGCTTTCTTGCTGTTTCGGAAAGGTTCAGGTTATTTTCAAAGAATTTGATGATAGTTGTGAGTGTTTCCTCATCGAGAGCATCGATAGCGCCCTTCTTGAAGATTTCAGAGAGGAACATATCACAAAGTGTTGTAGGAAGCTGATAGATAAGTCTGCCGATACCGAGAGAGTTGAAGCTCATGATTGTGGAATCGTCGTTGAACACACGTCCTACATCGACAGCAACCTGTGCTTCCTTGAAGGAACGGGAAACGTCCTTGACGTTTGTAACAACTGTACCGATGCCGATGATGTGTTCGAGCTGGCGCTCTTCAAGGCTTTCGGAAATCTTCTTTGCGATGGAGATAACTTCCTTCTGGGAGCCGAGCTTGATTTCCTTTACGAAAGCAACCTGGTTTTCAGAAACTGTCACCACAAAGTCTGTCTGCTTGTCAGGATAAAGTTCACGTACGATATCTGTGAGCTGAGCGTGTTCTTCTGTCTTGATGATGAAGGAAACACGCTTTGTATCTTCTGTAAAGTTCATTTCACGAGCCTTGATGAAGATATCTGTAGGAAGAATATTATCGAAGATAACCTTCTTGATGAAGGATTCCTTATCGTACTTTTCGTCGTAGAGATACTTGCTGTTATTTACTGCAACTGTGACAGCACGGCATACAACCTGGCTGCCTTCGCTTGTGCCGCCTACAAAAACAGCGTAGTTTACATCTCCTCCGTAACCTTCGATAAGGCTGTATGTATATTCCTTGGAAGTACCTGTCTTTTCGCCATTGATAAAGAAGGAAAGAGACTCTGTAAGCATGGAGCCGTTCTTGCTTTCATCTGTGCAGGCGATAATGCTGCCGTACTGGTCGACAACACCGATATCTTCGCTCGATACGCCCTTCATATCTGTGATTATCCCATTAAAAAACTTGGAAGTCATAAATCCACATCCTCTATTTCTAATTTGTATATTTTGAATAAAAATTAAATTGCCTCTATGTATATTTTAACCTATTTTCTTTCAATTTTCAACTGTTTTTTTAGAAAATTTACAAATGGTTATTTCGGGTACTGCGCCAAAGCGCACAGTAAAGATGGAAGTGCCCATTCCGCGGCTTATATAAATCATACTGCCGTCCTTATTTTCGTACATTCCACCATAGTATTCCAGCGTGCCTTTCGGCGTCCAGAATGGTTTTACAAAGGGCAGACGCACCTGTCCGCCGTGAGTGTGTCCTGCTGCAAAAAGGTCATAATTTTCGATATTTTCCACGCTTGCAGGCACATGAGCCATGGCAAATCCATATGAATTGCCGTCAAAACCGAAGCCATCGCTTCTTTCGCCGAAGATATAATCGTCAGCGCCGTAGAAGGTGATGCCAAGGTTGGTTGGAAAATCCTTGTTCTTCAATATTGTAAAGCCGGAATCCTCCATAATCTCCTTGTACGCCCACTGAGCCTTGCCGCCGTAATCGTGATTGCCGTAAACGCAAAGCTTTATATCGGCATCAAGGCTTCTGAAAGCGTCCTTGATTTTCTCCTTGTCGCCCTGCCACGTTTCGTAATTATCGTAAAGGTCGCCAAGAAAAAGCACTGCATCCGGATTGTGCTCATTGACCTTCTTTACCGTCTTCACAAGCTGAGCTTCATCGAAGCCTTCTTTAAGATGAATATCTGTAAGAATCGCCACCTTCGTGCCATCTGCCACAAGTGGACTTTCGAGGTCTATTTCCTCGATTTTAAGGCGATACGGTTCGATTTTCAAGGCATAGCCTGCCACGAGGGCGAGAACAAGCAATACAGCAAGGAAAAACTTAAATATTTTCAAGCTTACCCTCCTGCACCTCTATGCAAAGGGCAAAAAGCTCTTCGATTCTCTCCTGCTTGCCTTCAAAATAAAGAGCGCCAAAAAGGGTTTCAAGGCCTGTAGCCGCAAGATATTCGCCGATATCGGCATTTTTCGACATGGTTTTTGGCTTGGAATTGCGTCCGCGCATATAATATGACTTTTCTTCCTCGGTCAGCTTATCCATAATACCGTGAATCATTTTACACTGAGCGCGTGCCGACACAAGGTGGACGGTTTTCTGATGGGCAGTCTTCGCAAGGAAAATCCCCTGAGCCGCTACATAGCTTCTGGCCATAAGCTCAAATACGCAGTCGCCCATATGAGCAAGTGTGAGCACAGGCATCTGCACCATCTTTTCTTTTTTTATCGGTTGAAATAAAAGTCCCATAATCCCTCTCATTGATTAAAGTAACAAAAATTATATCACATTTTTGTGCAATATGCAATACGTATTATTTAATTTGATGAAGAAATATTTGTAAATTAAGATTTTTTTGTTCAAGTTGACATCCCATAAAAAAGCTTCGGTGATTTATTCACCGGAGCTTTTTCTTTTGTCGTGATTATGCGGGACGTCAGGCCGCTGGTTGCTACATTTGTTTTGCGGTGCGTCGAGGGCGCCGCACCCTACACCTTTTGCGGACGAACAATGTTCGCCCCTACGGAATCCGTCGGAGACACCTCGATTGCCATAAGGCAATCACATCACTCGAAGAGTGTCTATAAAATGTGAGCTTGCCTCACACACAAGGGG
>JAZUBN010000080.1:0-14175 GCA_045638565.1 Oscillospiraceae bacterium
CTTGAAGACCAGTGTGTTGAGCGGAGCATTGAGCTTGTTTGCAACGATAGCCATAATGAGAGCTGCGTCTCTGTCGGAAACATCGTGAAGGTCGAGCTGACCCATGGATGTATCAGCAGGAAGTTCAACCTTGTTAGGGTCCTTTGCAGGAGCCTTTGGTGCTTCTTCCTTGACTGCTTCCTTTACAGGTGCAGGAGCTGCAGCCTGTTCCTTCTTGTAAACAGCTCTTGCCATAGCCTTGATGAACATAGCAAGAAGACCAAGAATGCCGAGAACAACACCGAAACCAACTATAGAGAGGATCATGGATTCAATCAATGACATAACAAAAATCCTCCTTGATTAGATTTCCTTGATTGTGTACTTAACTGTATTTCTTTCCTTTTCTTCGCGAGCTTCGAAGAACTTTTCAGCAACCTGTGGGAATGCGATGTAAGAGAGAACGTCTTCTTCGTTCTTAGCGCGGGAACCGAGTTCCTTAGCTGTCTTTTCCATCATTGGTTCGAGAAGATCAGCAAAGCGGCATGTGATTGGCTGTTCGTCGCCGAGAACCTTCTTCTGAAGTTCCTTGTTGACTTCGCCAGGAGCACGGCCGTATTCGCCTCTGAGGTAAGCCTGGATTTCCTTTGTAACTGTCTTATAGCGTTCGCCCATAAGAACGTTCTGTGTAGCCTGAACGCCAACCATCTGAGAGGATGGAGTTACGAGTGGTGGGTAACCGAGGTCTGCACGAACCTTTGGAACTTCTGCGAGAACTTCTGTGAGCTTATCGGAAGCGCCGAGACCCTTGAGCTGGGAAATAAGGTTGGAGAGCATACCGCCTGGAACCTGATATACGAGAGCGTCAGTTTCTGTACCGAGAACGTATGTTGTGAGCTGGCCGGATTCTTCGAACTTTGCCTTGATTGGGCGGAAGAAGTCGTTGATTTCCTTGAGGAGCTTTTCGTCAAGGCCGGACTGGTAACCCATCTGCTTGAGAGCATAGTGCATGGATTCTGTTGCAGGCTGTGCTGTACCGCCGGAGAGGCAGGAGATGGATGTATCGATTGTTGTTGCGCCTGCTTCAACAGCCTTGAGGAGAGTCATTGGGCCAAGGCCTGTTGTGGAGTGTGTGTGAAGAACGATAGGAAGATTTACAGCTGCCTTGATAGCGGAAACAAGGTCATAAGCTTCCTGTGGACCCATGATACCAGCCATATCCTTGATACAGATGGAATGGCAGCCCATCTTTTCCATGTTCTTTGCGAGTTCAACGTAGTTTTCGAGTGTGTGGATTGGGCTTGTTGTGTAGGAAACAGCACCCTGAACGTGTGCGCCGCACTTTACAGCTTCATCAACAGCAACTTCGATGTTGCGAAGGTCGTTGAGAGCGTCGAAGATACGGATAATATCGATACCGTTTTCAACAGCCTTACGGATGAATGCGCGAACAACGTCATCTGGGTAGTGCTTGTAGCCAAGCATGTTCTGGCCGCGGAGAAGCATCTGGAGCTTTGTGTTCTTTACAACGCTCTTGATCTTGCGGAGTCTTTCCCATGGATCTTCGTTGAGATAGCGAAGGCAGCTGTCGAATGTAGCGCCGCCCCAGCATTCAAGGGAGTAGTAACCAGCCTGGTCCATCTTCTCGAGAATTGGGAGAAAATCTTCGATAGGCATACGTGTTGCGATGAGCGACTGGTTCGCGTCACGCAATACGGTTTCAGTGAATTGTACTTTCATCATCTATCCTCCATATAATGAATTTTGATATAGAATGGAGCTCAGAAAACCCCATTTTCATTTTATAATCCTATTATAACATAATATAAAAAAAATGCAAATAAAATTTTACATTTATTCAATTATGTGATATAATATACCGTGAATATGTATGAGCATAAATATGGGAGGGGCAAAGTGTGTCCATAAGCCATAAAAACAGCCTGTACATACATTATATATAATATAAGCAGGTAATAAATGAAAAAAGAAGTTCTCATTTCTATAAAGGGAGAGCAGGACTTTCAGAATATGGAAAAGGATAATTCCGAGCTTGTGACACGGGGCACCCTTTATGAAAAGGGCAGCTCGCTGTTTATCGTGTATGAAGAATCCGAGCTTACAGGTATGCCTGACACAAAGACGACAATCCGTGTCAGCCGCGATTCGATAAACGTGCTCAGAACAGGAAAGTTCCCATCCAATATGCTTTTTGAAGAAAAGAAACAGCACGTTTCCCTTTATAACACCCCTTACGGGCCGCTTACTCTCACTGTCAATACCGACAGAATAGAGAGCAATCTTTCGATGGAGAATGGCGGAGATATTGCGGTTTTCTATTCGCTTGAACTCGACCATAACTACATCGGCAAAAATCAACTGAAAATAAATGTAAAAGAACAATAAACGGAGGAAATATGAATCACATTCAGAATGCAATGAAGCAGGCAGCTGATATCATTCTTGCTGCTTACAATACTGCTGTGGAAAAGGGTGAGCTTCCACAGGCTGAAGTAAAGGCTCCTGTTATCGAAATCCCAAAGGATCTCGCACACGGCGACTATGCTTCCAACTTCGCTCTCCAGAATACAAAGATCATTGGCAAGGCTCCTAAGATGATCGCTGAAGCTATTGCAAACAACGCTCAGCTCGAAGGCTCCTACTATGATTCCATCACAATTCTCGGTCCTGGCTTTATCAATTTCCGCCTCGGCGCAAAGTGGTTTGCTGACGTTCTCACAAACATCACAGAAGAAGGCGAAAACTATGGTAAGCTTGTAAACGACAACCCACAGAAGATCATGGTTGAATTCGTTTCCGCAAACCCAACAGGTCCTATGCATATGGGTAACGCACGCGGCGGTGTTCTCGGTGACTCCCTCGCAAACGTTCTCGCATGGGCAGGCAACAATGTTACAAAGGAATTCTATGTAAATGACGCCGGCAACCAGATCGATAAGTTCGCAAATTCCATCAATGTAAGATATATGCAGATTCTCGAAGGCGAAGAAGCACATCCGCTTCCTGAAGACGCATACCACGGCGAAGACATCAAGGTTATCGCAAAGGAACTCTATGATATCCACGGCGATTCCCTCAAGGACCTTGACGAAAAGGCAAAGTTCGATAAGTATGTTGAATACGGCCTCGGCAAGAATATTCCTAAGATGAAGGCTGACCTTGCACGTTACGGCATCAACTACGATGTATGGTTCTTTGAATCCCAGCTCCACAACACAGGCTATGTCAAGGAAACTGTTGATATGCTTACAGCAAACGGCCACACATATGTTCAGGACGGCGCTGTATGGCTCAGAAGCACAGCTTTCGGCTGCGAAAAGGACGACGTTCTTATGCGCGGCAACGGTTTCTACACATATTTTGCAGCAGACATCGCATACCACAGAGAAAAGTTCGCTAACCGTAACTTTGATAAGGTTATCAATATCTGGGGCGCAGACCATCACGGTCACGTAGCAAGACTTAAGTATGCTCTCGATGCACTCAACCTCGATGGCTCCAACCGTCTTGAAATCGTTCTTATGCAGCTCGTTCGTCTTATGCGTGACGGCGAAGTTGTTCGTATGTCCAAGAGAACAGGTAAGAGCATCACACTCACAGACCTTCTCGACGAAGTTTCCTGCGACGCAGCAAGATACTTCTTCAACAGCCGTGCAGCTGATACACACCTCGAATTCGACCTCGGTCTTGCAGTAAGACAGGACAGCGAAAACCCTGTTTACTACTGCCAGTACGCACACGCAAGAATCTGCTCCATCCTCGCTAACCTCGAACGCGAAGGCATCGCAGTAAATGCAAATCCTGATCTTTCCCTCCTCACAAGCAAGGAAGAACTCGATCTTATCAGAGAAGTTGCAAAACTCCCAGAAGAAATCCGCCTCGCAGCAGCAGACAGAGAACCAGCTCGTCTTAACAGATATGCAATCAATGTTGCATCTGCATTCCATAAGTTCTATGGCGTAAGCCGTATCAAGGATGCTCAGGAAGAAGTACGTGATGCACGTGTATACGCTATCAAGTGCGCAGCGGCTGTTATCAAGAATACACTCTCCATCCTCGGCGTAACAGCACCTGAACAGATGTAATAAATCCATCGGTACGTCATAAATGGCGTACCCTGCACAATTCCGTAGGGGACGGCGCCCTCGACGTCCCGCCTGAAAAAAGCACAGTACAAAAAATGTAGGCGCGACCATTGGTCGTCCGAAAGACACACCTTAAACAAGAAAAGTTGAGGAAAAAATGAAAAACAGAATAATTTCAGCCTTTCTGGCTCTTGTGATGATGGCTTCAATGGCTGTTTCATCCCTCGCTCTCACAGCAGATGAAAAGCTTGAAAATATCAAAGCCGTCGAAGAATTTATGAAGGATTACGGCATCTCGGTGGGCAACAGTGATGAGCCTATGATGGATGCATTCAAGCTTATGCTTGAAAACGATGCCTTCTATAATCAGTTCATGCACCTTATGATAAGCCAGTATGACAGATACTCCCTCTTTGTCCCTGCAGGAAACTATGAAGAATCCTATCCGACAAATGATAACTATGTGGGTATCGGTGTCACAATGGAACAGTACGGCAATTCCGTCCGTATCACAGATGTTACAAAGGGCGGTCCTGCTGACGAAGCAGGTTTCAGAGTAGGCGACCTTATCGTCTATGTCGACAGAAGGGATTATTCCAATACCACTATTGCAAAACTCGCCAATATAATCCGCGGCGAGGAAGGAACAAAAGTAACGGTCACTGTCAAGAGAACAGAAAACGGCAAGGACCTTTACATAACAAGAACTCTCACACGTAAGTTCATCGAAGTGAAGAACTTTAAGAGTGAAGTGCTTGAAGACGGCGTCTTCTATATGGACCTGACAAGATTTGCCGATACACAGGCGTATATCGACTTTGTATTTGCTCTTCAGGACATGGTGAAGGCCAATACAAGAGCGCTTATTCTCGATCTGCGCGGAAATCCGGGCGGCGAAGTGAATATGGCTCTCAATCTCATCAACAGACTTATTCCTGATGAAGATGTGACATACTTTATGACAAGAAGCAAGATAAACGGCGAGTACGATATCGACTTCTATAAGTCAGACGGTATAGGCGCACGCCTCAATAAGATCATCATTCTTCAGGATTCCAGCTCGGCCAGCGCTTCTGAGATAGTCATCGCTTCTCTCACAGGCCTCGGCTATGCTGAAAGTGTAGGCACAACAACATACGGCAAGGCAAGAGGACAGTATCATGTCCAGCTTGGTGATGGCTCTGTGGCTGTCATCAATGGCATCGAGCTTATCGCTCCGGGCCACGACGACTATGATATGATAGGTCTTGCGCCTGACCATGAAGTCTATAATACAATGGAGCCTGATGAACATGGCGTCGATGTATTTGTGGACAAGCAGATGGAAAAGGCGCTGGAACTTGCTCGCGAATATGCAAAGCAGCCTCAGCAGTATACAGTTGACCGCCTCGGCAATTTTACGAATATTGACCCTGTTTCGGAAGAAACAAAATAAGAATCCCTTGCCTCCCTCTTAGAGCCACCCCAACGAGCAGGCTCGCCGGGGACCCCAGCAGGAGGTGTCAGGCAAAGCCTGACGGAGGGAGAGAAAACTTATCCAATGCATCGCAGATGCATTAATGTCCCATAGGGATAATTCATTGCGCAAGTCAATTAATGCACAGTATGTGCAAAACACATTATTCATCTAATAATAAAAGGAGTATATATGGACACGGCAGACAGTTCAGTGCCACGAAGTAGGGCGCTTATCATACCACAAGGCGAAATTGAAGCGCCAAGAATCGGAGAAGTAATCTTCGAAAAGCAGAAATACAGCTTCGTAACAAAAGAAAAAATCTATAATGATGAAGTTTTCGGCGTCATATCCATGACAAGCTTTGATTCCGAAGAAGAATACAAGCCGGAAACCTTCAACACATACGTTGAAAAATGCAAAAAGGTCCTTCTTGAAAAGGGGACAGACAGCGATTTCATTTTCATCTGCTCGTCGGGCAGCTTCCTGCAGACACGTTCCGCAGTTATTGCAGCAAAAGAAGCCGTCCCGGGCGCAAAAGTTTTCCCGCTTATGCAGTTTGACGCCAATAAAAACAGCTCAGACTCCTGGAATGCGCTCAGTCAGCTCATCGTCCTTCAGGCGATGAAGTGCGACGGCGTCGTGGTCGATTGTTATGACCGCGAATCTCTGGGCGAAATACTTGATGACATTCTGCCATATGCGCGTATCCCTGTCGCCCTCTGGGCAGACAATTTTGAAAGTGTACCGCAGGACATCTTCACAAAAATCTCCTGTGTCGTTTCAAAGGAAATGGAAAACACAGAAAAGGCGAGAGAAATGGCTGTAAATGCAGGATTTTTCGATGTAAGACGTCAGAAACCGGCTGAAATGGAAGATATTCCTGTGGTAAGCAACGGGGAAGCCTGGTTTTTAGACTATAATATGGATATTTCCGAGCCTGTTATATGCGATGAGTATTTCTCTGAAAATATACTCGAAATTGAAGACGAAGAGTGCTTTATCATAAAGGTCGATATATCCACTTCTGACGAGCTGGATATCTTCGAAACAGAGCAGTATATGGTGAAAAACCCTGTCTGCATCTATTCGGAGGATGAGGAAATATTTGCAAAAGCTGTGCGAATGTTTTCGGGCATCGCCATCTATGACGGCACCTGCGAAATAAGCGACGAAGTGCTGGCAGACCTCTCTGCAAAGTACGGACTTGTAATTTTGTAAGACATGCCAATCCAAAGCCTCCCTTGTGTAAAGGGAGGGGGACCACCGAATGGTGGTGGAGGGATTGTAAATTATTTAGCATGGCACATATAGCATAATGTTGCTATCAGAATCAATTCATTAAATAATAAATAAAACATGGGGGTACAGTATGAAGTACGTTAAATTCGGCAAACACGATTTTGAAGTTTCTCGTTTTGGTCTCGGATGCATGAGATTCCCTAAAATAAAGCTTGAAGACGGCACAGAAGTCATCAACGAAAAGGAAGCTATCGATATTATCAGAACAGCTATCGATGGCGGCGTAAACTATATCGATACAGCTTACGTTTATCCTGGCTCCGAAGTAGTAGTCGGCAAGGCTCTTCAGGATGGCTACCGTGAAAAGGTAAAGCTTGTTACAAAGCTTCCTATCTGGAGCTGCAACTGTGAAGAAGATCTCCAGAAGTTCATGGATGAAGAACTCGAAAGACTCCAGACAGATTATCTTGATATCTACCTTCTCCATAACCTTTTCGAAGCTAACTGGGCAAAGGTAAAGCAGTTCAATGCTATCGAATTCATGAAGAAGCAGAAGGAACTCGGCAAGGCAAAGCTTGTCGGCTTCTCCTGCCACGGTCAGCTCAGCCACTGGAAGGAAGTTGTTGACGCTTATGACTGGGATGTATGCATGATGCAGTACAACTACTTTGACAAGTATTATCAGGCAGGCGAAGAAGGCCTCAAGTATGCTTCCTCCAAGGGTCTCCCTGTTATCATCATGGAATCCCTCCGCGGCGGTATGCTCGGTCAGACACCACCTGAAAACGTAGCTGAAAAGCTCGCTAAGGTTCCTGGCGAAACATACGGCGAAAAGTCTTTCGCATGGCTCATCAACCAGCCTGAATGTACAGTAATGCTCTCCGGCTGCTCCTCTGTTGAACACGTTAAGGAAAACCTCGCAACATTCGATAAGTATGAAGCAGGCCACCTCAATGAAGAACAGCTCAAGGCTTATGACGAAGCAAGAGAAGAATGGAATAAGAAGACTCTCGTAGCATGCACAGGCTGCGCATACTGTATGCCATGCCCAATGGGCGTTGACATCCCAGGTCTCTTCAAGTATTACAACGATACAGTTCGTGTACTCGATAAGAGCCAGACACAGCCATTCCTCTATGCTCAGCTCTTCGCACATTCCAAGAAGGATCCAACACAGTGTGTTGAATGCGGCGCTTGCATGAGCCACTGCCCACAGAATATCGAAATCCCACGTATTCTCAAGGAAGTCCACGAAAACTGCGCACCAAAGAACTAATTTCTCCCACCATAGCCTCCCCTGTGTAAGGGGAGGTGTCAGGCAAAGCCTGACGGAGGGGTTGTAATCACTTTCATATTATATAATGTAAGGGCGGGTCTCCGTGCCCGCCCGCAAATAAAGCCAATATTTATCCAATGTGACTTGTCACACTACAATGTTCCACAGGAACAATTCATGCATTTATGCAATTCATGGCGCAAGCCAATTCATATAAAATGCAACTATTCCAGGAGTTAAACTAACAGTATGTCATACAATCTTTTCAGACAGATACCAAAAACAGACGAGCTGCTCGGTATGGAAACTGTCACACAGCTTATTGAGAAGCATTCTCATAATCTTGTCCTCGATGCAGTAAGAACTGTGCTTGAAACAGTTCGCGAGGGCATCAAAAACGGCGTTATTATGGAAATCAACGCCGATATCATCGTAAAGATGATCGTCGATACAGTGGATAAGATGACAACACCATCTCTCCGTACAGTCGTAAACGGCACAGGTGTCATTCTTCATACAAACCTCGGCCGTGCTCTCCTTTCCAAGGAAGCAATCGACGCTGTAATCGACGTTGCTACAAATTACAACACACTCGAATATAATCCTGAAGAGGGCAAGCGCGGCAGCCGCTATACACATATCGAAGCTCAGATCTGTAAGCTTTGCAACTGTGAAGCAGCTATGGTTGTAAACAACAACGCAGCAGCCGTTATGCTCGTTCTCGGTGCTATCACAAGAGGCAAGGAAGTTCCTGTTTCCCGCGGCGAACTTGTTGAAATCGGCGGTTCTTTCCGTGTGCCTGAAATTATGGAACAGTCTGGCACAATTCTTAAGGAAGTCGGCGCTACAAACAAGACTCATCCACGCGACTATGAAAACGCCATCAATGAAAATACAGGCGCTCTCCTCAAGGTTCACACAAGTAACTTCAAAATCATGGGCTTCACAGAAAGCGTAAGCCTTTCCGAAATGGCGGAAATCGCTCACAGCCATGACCTTCCTCTCATCTATGACCTTGGCGGCGGTTCTTTCGCAGACCTTGCATGCCTCGGTATCGAAGGCGAGCCTACTGTTTTTGAATGTGCAAAAACAGGCGCGGACATCATCTCCTTCTCCGGCGACAAGCTTTTCGGCGGTCCTCAGGCAGGTATCATCATCGGTAAGAAGAAGTATATCGATAAGATGAAGAAGCATCCTCTCACACGTGCATTCAGATGTGATAAGATGACTATTGCTGCAATCTGCGCAACTCTCAATGCCTATAACGATATGGAAAAGGCAAAGCAGGAGATCCCAACACTCCAGATGATCTTCATGTCCAATGAAGAAATGCTCAAGAAGGCTCAGATGCTCCACAAGAAGCTCAAGACTATCAAGGGCATCGACGTTCAGGTTGTAAGCGAGCTTGCTCAGGTGGGCGGCGGCTCTGTGCCATCCCAGATGCTCCAGACAAAGTGCGTTTCCATCAAGGCTGAAAATATGAAGACAAGTGAGCTTGAAGAAAAGCTCCGTCACCTCAAGCGCCCTATCGTAACACGTGTTGCACGTGACAGAGTGCTTTTCTGCATGAGAACTACAAAGAAGGAAGATTTCGGTTACATTTATGAAGCCATCAAGGCTGTTGTAGGTGAATAAATGAACAACAATATTATCATAGGCACTGCCGGTCATGTCGACCACGGCAAGACAAGCCTTATCAAAGCCCTCACAGGCATCGAAACAGACCGCCTCAGAGAAGAAAAGAAGCGCGGTATCACAATCGAGCTTGGCTTTGCATATATCGACCTGCCACAGGGACTTCGTGCCGGTATCATCGACGTACCGGGTCACGAAAAGTTCATCAAGAATATGCTGGCAGGCGCAGGCGGTATCGATATCGCTATGCTCATCATTGCGGCTGATGAAGGTGTAATGCCACAGACAGAAGAACATCTTGAAATCCTCTCCCTCCTCGATATCAGAAAGGGTGTTATCGCCCTGACAAAAACTGATATGGTAGACGAAGAATGGTTAGAAATGATGAAGGAAGAAATCGCAGAAAAGATGAACGGCACATTTATGGAAGATGCCAAAATCATCCCTGTTTCTTCCTATACAGGCGACGGCATTCCAGCCCTTCAGGCAGAGCTTGCAAAGCTTGCAGGCGAATGTGAGCCAAAGAATGAGACTATCCCATTCCGTATTCCTGTCGACAGAGTCTTCTCGGTTGACGGCTTCGGCACAGTCATCACAGGCACACTCATCGAAGGCGTTGTCAAGGAAGGCGATACAGTCACAATCTATCCTGACAAGATCGAATCCAAGGTCCGCGGCATTCAGGTACATTCCCAGCCTGTAAAGCAGGCATATCCTGGCCAGCGTGTAGCTGTAAACCTTGCAGGTGTCCATAAGAGTGAGCTTGAACGCGGCGACATCATCGCAGCTGAGGACTCCATGGATACATCCATGATGCTCGATGCTCTCCTCAAGGTAACAGCGGATACAGAACGTCATATCAAGAACGGCAGCCGTCTCCATTTCTATCACGGCAGCCGTGAAATCCTCTGCAAAGTCGTCCTTCTCGATAAGGATGAACTCATCAAGGGCGAACAGGCTTATGCCCAGATTCGTCTTGAAGAAAATGTCTCCCTCAAGGCGGGCGACAGATTTGTTGTAAGATTCTATTCTCCGCTTGAAACAGTTGGCGGCGGCGTTATCCTCGATGCAAATCCAAAGAAGCACAAGCGCTTCGATGAAAATGTCATCAACGATATGAAGTCGAAGGAAACAGGCACAATGCAGAACAAGATTGCTCTCTCCATCAAGGAGCACAGCAAGCAGTTCCTTCCTATCGAAGATATCAAGAAGCGTATCGCCATCACAGACGAAGAATTCAATAAGAAGATCGAAAATCTTGTAAAATACAAGGAAATCATCAAGCTTACACCAAAAATTTATCTCCATAAGGACTATATCGCCGAGCTCAACGGCAAGTGCATCGTAATGCTGAAGGAACATCATAAGAACTTCCCTCTGCAGGCAGGTATCCGCCGCGATGAAATCGCTTCCAAGCTTATCAGAAACGCAGATACAAACCTTGCAAATGCAATCCTTGCAGAAGTATGCCATCTCGGTGATATCAAAACTGTCGACGGCATTATGTCCATGAAGGACTTTGCACCTAAGGCAGAAGGGGGAAATAAGGCCCTTATGGATAAGCTGGAAAAGGCTTATCTCGATGCAGGATTCACTCCTGAAGCAACAGATGTAATGATGGCATCGCTCAAGGCAAAGCCAAACGAAGTGAAGGAAGTTTATAACTCCCTCATCAAGGGCAAGAAGCTTGTGAGAATCGATGCTGCCATCACACTTCACATCTCTGTTTTTGAAAAGGCTGTCCAGCTTATTTCAGAACAGATAAACAAGGACGGCAAGATAACTCTCGCTCAGTTCCGTGACCTTATCGGTACATCGAGAAAGTATGCAATGCCTATCCTCGAATACTGCGACAACGCGGGCTATACAAAGAAAATCGACGATTATCGTGTAAAAGGCCCTAAATTGGCATAAAAGTTATTGACACCCGTGGACTTTTATTATAAAATAAAAGGGTATGGTTGATATTATCTCAATTAAGATATTTTGCCTTATACACGAAACAGCCGGATAAAGTTTGCACAGTATTTGTGTAGGGGCGACCATTGGTCGTCCGTAACGGAATTGTCAATATTCCAACGCAAATCCAAACTCAATCGGCAATAACAAAAAACTAAACAGAAAGGGAGGTATGTAATGGATAAGATCATTATAGGACTTATTGCTCTCGTAATAGGTATTATCGCAGGCGCAGTCTTCGGCTTTATGTATCGCAAGAACTCTGCTGAAAAAGAAATCGGCAGCGCTGAAGATGAAGCAAAGCGTATCATAAATGATGCCATCCGCACAGCAGAAGCAAAGAAGCGTGAAGCTCTTGTAGAAGCTAAGGATGAAATCCATAAGAATCGTTCTGAGTTCGAAAAAGAATATAAAGAACGCAGAAGCGAGATCCAGAAAACAGAACGTCGTCTTCTCCAGAAGGAAGAAAATCTGGAAAAGAAGCTGGAAAATGCTGAGCATAAAGAAGAAAAGCTCAACGCAAAGATCAAAGAAGCAGATAAGCAGCTCGAAGAGATCAATCAGCTCAAGAAGGGCCAGCTTGAAATGCTTGAAAAGATTTCCGGCCTCACAAGTGAGGAAGCTAAGAACCTTATCGTAAAGCAGGCTGAGCAGGAAGCAAAGCATGAAGTTGCGGTAAAGTACAAGGAAATCGAACGTCAGCTCAAGGAAGATGCTGACATGAAGGCAAGAGAACTCATTTCTCTCGCTATCCAGAGATGTGCTTCCGATCACGCATCCGAAGCTACAGTATCCGCAGTTTCCCTTCCAAATGACGAAATGAAGGGCAGAATCATCGGTCGTGAAGGCCGTAACATCAGAACTCTTGAAACTCTCACAGGTGTCGACCTCATCATCGACGATACACCGGAAGCTATCACAGTTTCCTCCTTCGACCCTGTCAGACGTGAAGTTGCCCGCCTCACACTTGAAAAGCTCATCATCGACGGCAGAATTCATCCTGCACGTATCGAAGAAATGGTGGAAAAGTCCAAGCGTGAAGTTGAACAGATCATCAAGAGCGAAGGTGAAAGAGCTCTCTTTGAAACATCCATCCACGGCATCCATCCTGAGCTCATCAAGATCCTCGGCAGAATGCGTTTCCGCACAAGCTATGGTCAGAATGTTCTCAATCACTCCATCGAAGTTGCTCACCTTTCCGGTCTCCTTGCTGCAGAGCTTGGCGCTGATATCAATATCGCAAAGCGCGCAGGTCTTCTCCACGATATCGGTAAGTCTGTCAGCCACGAAATGGAAGGTACACATATCCAGCTCGGTGTTGAGCTTGCTCGTAAGTATCGCGAAAGCGAAGCTGTTATCCACGCTATCCACGCTCACCACGGCGACGTTGAAGCTGAAACAGTTGAAGCTTGCATCGTTCAGGCAGCCGATGCTATCTCTGCTTCCCGCCCGGGCGCAAGAAGAGAAAACCTCGAAAACTACATCAAGCGTCTTGAAAAGCTTGAAGAAATTGCTTCCAGCTTTGAAGGTGTTGAAAAGTCCTTCGCATTCCAGGCAGGTCGTGAAGTACGCATCATAGTCAAGCCTGAGTCTGTCAGCGATGACGATATGGTGCTCCTCGCTCGTGAAATGTCCAAGAAGATCGAAGCTGAGCTTTCATATCCTGGTCAGATTAAGGTTCACGTTGTCCGTGAAACTCGCGTTGTCGACTACGCAAAGTAAATCAGATATCCAAAGGACATCCGTAAGGGTGTCCTTTTTCTTATCTCATTTTTCCGTCCCCTCTGTTATCTTCCTTCTGCCATAATTCTACACCATATCAGCGAAATGAAAAAACGAAATATTTCTTAAAAACATTTCGCATAAATAACTGAAAATTATCTGTAGGGGACGGCATTTATGACGTCCCGCAAAAGTAGGGGCGAGCATTGCTCGTCCGAAGACTGTCATCCTGAACGAATGTGAAGGATCTCCTCAAAATTATGGAAAGATTCTTCATTTAACTCAGAACAACGTAGGGGAGGATCTCCGTGCCCTCCCGCACTTATCCAATGCAACGCAGATACTTCCCATAGCCTCCCTTGTGCAAAGGGAGGGGGACCATCGAAGATGGTGGAGGGATTGTCAGAAAAACAAAATCATCAGTCATGTCAGTCACTCGCGCGCGCCTGCGCGTATCATACTTGTCTTTATATTTTTTTTATTATATTTATTTTATATATTTGGGTGCAGCCTGCTTCACATCATTTGTACGCAAATTTGCACATCATCGCGCAGAGAATTGCACATCATTTACAAAACTTGCACATCTTCCGCAAAATATTGCATATCATTTTCATACAATTCAATGTAGGGTACGATGAAGGCATCCACCTCTACAAACAAATTTGGAAATCTTCCGACACAATCAAAGTTTTCCTAGAAATGTAACCTTACCAATCTGTCCATATGTGAGGAACGAACACACAAGGGGTGCCAGGGGAAGTCGGAGGCCAAGCGGTCTTAGGAAGACAAGCAACTAT
>JAZUBN010000081.1:0-12406 GCA_045638565.1 Oscillospiraceae bacterium
GGCATTGAGACGGGCGAGATTATCAAAGGTGTATCTGACCGCATATCCCCCGCCGCCATCATTGCCGTTGATGCTCTCGCCACCTCCGACCTGAATCGGCTTGGCAATACAATTCAGATTACCGATTCTGGCATCGCTCCCGGTAGCGGTGTGGGCAATTTCCGTTTTGCCATTGATAAGGAGAGCTTCGGTGTGCCTGTGATTGCCATAGGCATTCCCACCGTCGTTGAAGCCGGTACAATGGTGCGTGAGCTGATGGGCGAGCAATATGACACAGACAGCAAAATCCCCGATATGCCCCTTGTTGTGACGCCGAAGGACATTGATATTCTGTCTGACAAATCAGCAGATGTTATCGCCTGCGCTATAAATCTTGCCCTCCACCGCAAAATCGACGAGCGGGAGCTTATGGAGTTTATGGCATAAACTTCCCCTTTTTCTCATATAATTGACCGATGGTACAAGGAGGTTTAATATGAGGAAAAGACGAAAAAACAAGACCCGATATCGGATAATTCCCATAACTTCATTTTTGATTTTTCTTGTCTGCGCAGGACTCAGCCGTATTTCACTTCCGGAAATCAAAAGTGGTCAGGCTGTGCTCAGTCTGCCTTCTGCTCCCGATCTGGTGCGGGATATCGCTGAAACAGGGCTGCCTTCTGAGGTTATGAAAGAAGTGCAGGTCATAGAGGAAATCAATGTGGATGGCATGAATGATACCGAGGTTTTCATACAGAATCTGACCGATTTTGATATAGATATGGCGGCATTGCTGAAAAATGACATTCCTGTACATCTTTCACCAAAGGGTGTGCAGGTGCTTATTGTACACACTCACGGAAGTGAAAGCTATACTCCGTCGGAGGCTTATCAGTTTGAATATACCGAGAATGACCGCACTCTCGACACGCGCTATAATGTGGTGCGTATTGGCGATGAGCTGGAGGAAATACTGGAAAATAATGGAATTGAAACACTGCATATACGGGACATTTTTGACAGTCCCAGCTATAGTGGTTCTTACACACGCTCACTTGAAGCCATAACTCAGGCTTTCAAAGAAAATCCTTCGATTAAGGTGGTTATCGACGTTCACAGAGATGCTATGATAGCCAAGGACGGCACAAAATATAAGGTTACGGCTGATATTGACGGCAAAACTGCCGCTCAGCTTATGTTTGTTACAGGCACGTCGGGCGGCGGACTTGTCCACGATAACTGGCAGAAAAATCTTACCTTCCACGGCAAGATTCAGCAGGAGATGAACTCACGCTATCCCGGAATTATGCGGCCTGTAGTCGTACGTGACTCGCGGTTTAACCAGCACGTCTGCCCGGGCAGTATGCTGCTGGAGGTTGGCACCTCAGGCAATACTCTTGACGAAGCACTCTATTCGATACAGCTTTTCGGAAAAGTGCTCAGTAATATGCTGAAATAAATAAAGCCACTCATATTGAGTGGCTTTTGTTGTTTTTAATCGTCCTCTCCGATAGTAATTATCACCTTATTTTTGATTCTTTCCACCGTGAAAAGGCTTGAAACTGCCACATTATCGCTGATAATACTGCCATTTCGATTGGTTGAAACGATAATGCCAAGCAAGAGTGCGCTGACCACCATCGAGGCTTTTCCTCCGAAAATAAAAGCAGGGCAAGTGCTGATACTTCCAATAATTCCCAGATTTATAAGGAAGAAAATCAATGTGTTGACGGCATAGATAAGGATGACTGCGTAGGAGGTGCTTCTTGCCAGCTGGCTGGTCTGTTTTCTCGTTTTAAGATACAGTTTGACGATGAATATCACCATAACCGCACCAAGCAGGATGGCTGCGATATAGCCAAAGCGGTGAATAAGGCTTGTGAGGGCGTAATCGGTGCGATAACCTGCAATGCCGTTTATCGCGCAATCCCCTGCCCCTCTGCCGAAAAATACTGAACGAGAAAGGAAGTCACGCGCCTGCAAGGTCTGCCAGCCATAGCCCAGAGGGTCGGCTGATGGTATAAACATACGCTTGAGGCGGGACAGCACATAGTAGTTTACCGGTGATGTGAGCACGTACCATCCCATCAGCACGCCACATATCGCCATCATTCCAAGGGGACGGATTTTGCCGCCGAACCAGCCTTTCATAACTGCGTAAACCGACATAATGATGCAGATTCCATAGCTTGTCAGTGTGAATGCAATGCCGCCTGACATAGAAAACTGCAGAGCTGTCATTACGCCGAGAAGTACGAAGGAGATGACAAAGCCGAGATAGCCTTTTGTTCGCATACGGAACATAAGAGCTGTGTAAAGGGGTGGCATCATAAATGCGCTGTATGTGACAAGGGGGATAAGTACACGTGTATTATAGGCGAAAACGGCCGCCCATAACAGGAAAATAATGTAAATACCAACCGCCCACCAGATGTTTTTATAAATTGTGGAAACATCGAGGAAAAATGGAATTATAAAGGCTATCGGCATGGCGATTGCAAAGCCGATGAGGTATGTCGGCTGGGCAAAGGCTCCGAAGTCGAGAATACAGCTTATAATGATGCCGACCAAGGTGAGCAATATTCCACCGAAAATCAGACCTTTATCTGTGCGTGGACGATAGGAATTATCGAGCAGAGCGCCCACTTCCACAGGGTCGCCCATTTCCTGTACAGCCATTTCCTCCGCTTCATTTTCATCCATATTCATATCAAGAAAGGCGTTTTTCTGGTCTTCGATATGGTCAGACAGTTCTTTTTTCACACTGTCATGAGCTTTTTTCCAGCGGATTTGCTCGAGGGTTTTGGTGATGAAATCATCTTTAGTAAGCATAGCTTACACCGCCCTTCAGCACTTTATCGACAGCCTGTGTAAAGCTCTGCCATTCGTTTTCCTTGGCTTCAAGGGCCTTTCTGCCCTCTTTTGTGATGGAATAATATTTGCGTATGCGGGCCTGACCAGCCTGTGCTTCATAGCAGGTGACAAGGCCGTTTTCTTCCAGATTATGTAAAAGCGGATAGAGCGTGCCTGCTTTAAGACTGAATGTGTCATCTGACAGGGTAGACAGCGTTTCTATCATCTGATAGCCGTACATATCCTCGCGGCTGAGAAGCTTGAGAATGAGCATGCCTGTTGAGCCTGCCATAAGGGATTTGTCGATTGCCATTGTGTTCTCCTTTCGTGTGGGGTGGTTTTGTTTTTGCGGACCGTGGGGGACGCCGGTCCCTACGTGATATATCGATTATCTATATATAGTATATATCGGTTATCGATATATGTCAAGGGGTTTTTCAAAAAAATAAAGCCACCCGAAGGTGGCTTTTTTATTATTCAATTATTCCAATGTGATTGATGCGCTTGTCTGCCCTGCCTTGACACCGCTTACATTGACTGTAAACTGTGTGCCTGCCTTTGCCTTGACAGCCCATGTAATTGCCTTTGTAAAGGCATCGTGTTTGCGTGTATCGATATTCTTATATCCATAAGCCGAGTTGACACCCGAGAAGCCTTCGATATGACCGAGAGTATCATTCTGCTTGCCGATGAAGATTTCACCATCTACAACAGCTTCAATCTGAACAGGCTGATCGATTTTCAGCTTCTTCGCTTCGTTGCAGACGAATGTAGGCAGATAACCGATATTGGAAACCTGAGCTGTAACCTTATAAACCCCTTCTTCCACCTTCTCAGCTGTCAGCTTATCGATATGAAGCTGAGGGAGTGTGCTTGCCATACGCAGACAGAAGTTTGTATTCTTTTCAACTTCCTGTTCGAGATAGCCAGGAGGGCAGTTCTGCCATGTATATTTGAAGTCGATAGAGCCGATTTCGATCTTGCCAAGCTGTGGATGATCGAATTCTTCCCATTCCTTGATAGGCTTGCCCGAAGCCAGCATTGGAACATTTTCATCGATCCACTTATAGCAGAGAGCCATCTGCTCTTCCTGTTCCTTTGGTGTCTTAGGAGTTGTACGTGGGTATACATCAGGCACGCCTGCACGGATACAAAGATCCCACAGTTCGGCTGTATAAGTCGGGATGCCCTGAGCCATATACATCCAGTCATCGAATGCGCCCGAAGAATAATTTACTGTATCAGAAAGGAATGCATCGAAGATATTGAAGCACTGATAGCCTGTTTCTTCTGTTGCCATGGCGCCGATTTCACGGAACATACGCATATCGCGTCCATCAGCATTCTTTTCAGGCATTGTTCCAGGAGGATAGATATAGCAACCGCCGCTTGTATGATATGTGACACCACAGCAGATATTTGGATGAGCTATTACGAAATCGGCAACAGCCTTGTTTTCAGGATTGGACAGAGGATACTTGCCTGCGCCCGGCTGACGTACTTCCGGGAACCAGCCGAGAGGATAGTTTCTGTTGAAGTCGAGGTTCCATTTGCCCTCTGCCGGCTGTATATTTATACCATCAAAATCAACGATATGACCTTCAGGATATACGTTGTAATACTTGCCGCCGAAGTCGGATGGAGAACGCTTTGTCATAATTCGATGGTCGTAATCCGCTTCCTTCCAGACACCGTTAGGCGATTCGATACGCATAAGGCGTACAACGCCGTCACCGTCGATATCGGATGGATGAAGACCAGGAGCCGGCTTTTCAAATGGATATGGACGGTTTACCGAGCGGAGCTGCTCACTTGTTGTGAGGTATGTTTCAGCGCCATCAGGAGAGATACGCGGAATGACATAAACGGCATTATTATCCAATAAATGAGTGATTTTCTCGTCTTTTCCGTACTTCTGAACGAGAGTTACGATGAGATGTGTTGCCGCCATAGAGCCTGTGACTTCACCTGCGTGGTGATTGCCGTCCACATAATATGCAGGCTTTGTCAGCACATCACCTGTATTGTAATTGGTGATTTCGCAAGCCCAGACATTTCGGTTTTCAGGAGTTGTGCAGATGGAATGTATTTTAATGAGCTGTGGATAGTCTGCAGCAAGTTCGTGGAGCAGGTTTGTCAGCTCTTCGTAAACATAGTAATGATCGAAATTATAGGTTTTCATTGATTTTCCCCTTTCGGTTATTTGTCCATATTATACACCTGTGCGGTTTGAAAATCAAGTAGTTTTCGAATAATTATGCAATATTTTTGAATATTTATGCAAGTGTGGTAATACTCAGTCAATCCGTGATTGGCATCTCCACTTGCACAGGAGAAGGCTCTACAATGGACCGCCCGGGAGGTCGGTCCCTACAAGATTACGCAGTAAAAAAGGGATGGCATAAAGCCATCCCTTTTATCAGGTAATTATTAAATTACTTACAGTACTTGTTGAACCAAGCGGAGATTTCTTCCATACGGGAGAGTCTGTTCTGTGGCTTACCGGAACGGGAGAGTTCGTGGTTTTCACCGTGGAAGAGACACATCTTTGTAGGAACACCCTTACGCTTGAGAACGTTGAACATCTGAATTGGTTCACTCATCCAGCAACGGTAGTCTTCGTCGGACTGAATGAAGAGTGTAGGTGTTGTAGCGTTGAAAGCGTACTTGAGTGGAGACTGAGCCCACATCTTTTCCCAATTTGTCCATGGATCAGCCATAAGCTGAGTCATATTATGGTTGAAGCCGATGTCTGTTGTGAGACCCTTGGACATGTAGTTGGAGATAGAGCGCTGTGGAGCAGCAGCTGCGAAGCGGTTTGTATGGCCGATCATCCAGTTGATCATGAAGCCTGCATAGGAACCACCGCAGATAGCGATCTTATCAGCATCGATATCAGGGAATGTTTCGATACAGTGGTCAACGAATGCCATGAGGTCCTGATAGTCAGGGCCGCCCATATCGCCGATGAGAGCGTTAGCGAAGTCATCGCCACGACCGTCAGCACCGCGTGGGTTTGTGTAGATTACAAAGTAACCTTCGTTAGCCTGAGCCTGCATTTCGTGGTGATAGATACCGCCGAATACAACCTTTGGACCGCCGTGCATAGAAAGTACGCAAGGATACTTCTGGCCTGCCTTGTAGCCTGCTGGCTTGATAACGAAGCAGTCGAGGTCTACGCCGTAATCTGTTGTGAATGTTGTATATTCAACAGGAGAGATTGTCTTTGTATTGAAGAATTCTTCGTTGAATGTGGAAACCTGTGTTTCTTCGCCTGTAGCGAGATCCATTTCATAGATTTCGTTGAGCTTCATACCGCGGTGAGCGATCATGAGGCACTTGCCGCCATGGATTGTGATAGCGTTGATGCCGCCTGGAACCTTGGAGAGAACCTTTGGCTGATCACTTTCCATTACGCAAAGTTCGGAATCAACTCTGTTGACTCTGAGGAAGTAGAGCTTGCCGTCTACGAACTGAACCATTGCGTTGCCGCCGCCGTAAGCTGCGTCGTTGGAAACTGCGCCGCCGATTGTGTGGTCAAAGAAGCCAACTTCACGGCGTTCCATTGTCTTGCAGTCGAATTCGTAGCAAGTTGGGTTATGCCATACGCCCTTTTCGTTCTTCTTGTTAGCTGTGAAGAAGATAACGCCCTTTTCCATCCAGTATGCGCCGCCGATGTTTTCGTCAGCCTGTGGAACGAGAACCTTGAGTTCGTCCTTTTCGATGGAGTAGAGGTTGAGGGAGCCAGCGCCGCCACTTACGTCAACATATTCGTTACCAACGAACATAACGTACTTCTTGCAGGAAGAAAGACCAACGGAGTTAGCGTTCATATATTCAGGAGTGATCTGCTTGCCTTCCTTAGCAACTGGATCATAGATAACAACTGCGGAACGGGATCTGTTGATAACGCCACGGCCATTGAACCAGTGTGGAAGTTCATCGAATACGATGTAATCCTTGCCGATCTGAGCGCGGTTTTCAGGATCCTTGATTTCCTTGAGCTGCTTGTTGATGTTAAGAAGGAGCTTGCCGTCTGGGAGGAAGTCGATCTTGGAAACTACGTATGGAAGATCGTAAGCGAGCTGAGCTTCACCGCCATTGATGTTGATGCGGAAAATCATTGTGTGGCCCTTCTTGCCTTCAGCTCTCTTGGATGGGAAGAGAATTGTATCATTGGATTCCCACCAGAAGGAACGTTCTGTATTTGTAGCTGTGAGCTTCTTGATTTCCTTTGTTTCAGCATTCATAACATAGATGTTGGAGAGGTACTTATTGCCTTCCATATCTACTTCGTGCTTTACAAAAGCGGCATTCTTGCCGTCTGGGCTGTATGTAATGCCAGAGAGGAACTTAAACTGTTCAAAATCTTTATATTCAACTTTTGTTCTCATTATTATTCTCCTCCTATGCCTTTAAGTGTGCATCGTACCAAGCAAGAATTTCTTCCATTCTCTTGATACGGTTTCTTGGCTGACCGGAACGGGAAAGTTCGTGGTTATCGCCGTTGAAGATTACCATCTTAGCTTCACAGCCATGGAGCTTGAGAGCCTGGAATGTTGCAACGCCTTCTACGAGCCAGCAACGGTAGTCTTCCTTGGAATGGATAACGAGAGTTGGTGTCTTTGCATTGTTGAGGTACTTGAGTGGGGACATATTCCAGAGTGCTTCTGGGTTTTCTTCTGTGGAAACCTTATGCTGGTCCTTTGTGAAGTGAGCACCGATATCGGATGTGAATTCGAATGTTGTCCAGTTAACGATGGAGCGCTGTGTAACAGCTGCCTTGAAGCGGTTTGTATGGCCGATGATCCAGTTTGTCATGAAGCCGCCGTAAGAACCGCCGCCTACACCGAAGTTATCCTTATCGATGTCTGGGTACATTTCGAGGCACTTGTCAGCAAATTCCATAAGGTTATCGTAGTCAACTGTGCCGTACTTACCGAAGATGTCAGCAAATTCATTGCCGCGGCCGTCGGAACCACGTGGGTTACAGAAGCATACGAAGTAGCCAGCGTTAGCCCAAACCTGCATTTCGTTGTGGAATACAGAACCGAAAGCTGTCTTAGGACCGCCGTGGATATGGAGAATTGCAGGATACTTCTTGCCTTCTTCATAGCCGATTGGCTTCATAACGTAGCCGTGGATTTCGTAACCATCAGTTGCTGTGAACTTGAGGAATTCAGGTGTGGAGATGGAAAGAGTTGCCCAGAGTTCATCGTTATGATGGGAGAGCTTCTTTTCAACGCCGTTTTCAAGTGTATAGAGTTCAGCGATTTCGTTGCCGCGAAGAGCTACGAAGTAAATCTTATCTTCGAACATATCGAAGGAGTTAACAGCACCGTCTGTTGTGATAACGTCAAATGCATTGCCTTCGAGGTCAACGCCCTTGAGGTAGCCGTGTTCAGCGTTTGTTGTGAGGTAGTAGATCTTATCGCCCATTACCTTGAAGCCCTGACCGCCGCCGAGCTTAGCGTCACAACCAACGGATTCACCGCCGAAGCCTTCATCCTTATCGAGGATTGGCTTCATTGTCTTTGTTTCCCAGTCGATGAAGTAGAGAACAGGAGACTGATTGCCGCCGATCTTCTTGCCATCGTGTGCAGGAACGATGATACCGCCCTTTACGAATTCAAAGCCGCCGCGGATATAGAGCTGGCCAGCTGGGATGATGCATTCGAGTGTGCCTGCTGGGATATTATAGTGGTAAAGGCCGTGCTTACCCTGCTGAACGTCCTTGAATTCTGCGCCGGAGAAGAGAACATCTGTCTTGCCTGGGCAGAGAACAAAGCCGGAAACGTTGAACATTTCTTCTGTTACAGCAGAAAGGCCTGTCTTTACGTTGTAGAGGTAGAGTCTTGTGCGCTTCTTGTTTGTAACGCCAACATTATTCATCCAGAATGGGGATTCATCGAATACTGTATAGCCTGCTCTGTGAGCTACGGAATTATCGTAAGAAGCTGTAAGGATATAGTTTTCGCAGTCGATCTTAGCGATCTTCTGAACTGGAGCGTCAACTGTGAAAGCGTGAGCTGCTTCGCCGCCGTTAACGTCGATTTCATAGAACTTTGTCTTGCCCTTTTCCATATCGCCGCGCTTAGCTGCGAAAAGGACTGTGTGGCAGTTCTTCCAGATAAAGCTGATAGCGTCATCGCCCACTGTGAGCTGCTTATTTTCGCCTGTAGCTACGTTGTAGAGCCAGATGTTGCTGTTGTAGTTGTTCTTTTCTATGTTAGTATCCTTTACGAAGTATGCAACATAGTTACCCTTTGGGGAAACAACAGGATTAGATACAAACTTGTAGCTAAGGAATGTGTCCACTGCAATTTTGTTCATTTTTCGTCCTCCATTTTTTATTTATATATTATTATATATTCAGGAAGCGGCTTAAATAAGCCGTACAGATAAGGGGAAAGTTTCCTTTCACACTTTACCCACATCCATAGATATAATACACCAAAACAAGAAAAAAATCTATACTTTTTTATGCATTTTTCGCAAAAAATCAACGATTTGTAGGCTTTGTCAATTTATATGTATCATTTTTGTGGAATATACATAAAAACATGTGTGGCATATAATGTTATATAATGAGTTGAGGGCTGTCAGCGGAGGACGCATGTCCCCTGTACAAAAGAAAAAGGCTCCCTTTTTCAGAGAGCCTTTTGGGATTTATGTACTTATTGGGATTAGCCGAGGATATTCTTCTTGAGGATTTCGATCTGCTTTGCCATTTCTTCTGGGTACTTGCCGATCTTAGCATAGAATGCTTCGATGGATTCGATTTCAGCCTTCCAGCTTTCCTTATCAACTGTGAGAAGGTTCTTGATGTCTTCTGTTGTAAGGTCGAGACCTTCGATGTTGAGGTCTTCTGGCTTTGGCATATAACCGAGAGCAGATTCATCTGCGCCAACCTTGCCTTCGCAACGGTCGAGAGCCCACATAAGAACACGCATATTTTCACCGAAACCTGGCCACATGAAGTTGCCTTCGTCGTCTGTTCTGAACCAGTTAACATTGAAGAACTTTGGTGGGTTGGAAGCCTTCTTACCAACTTCGAGCCAGTGAGCATAGTAGTCGCCCATATGGTAACCGCAGAATGGAAGCATAGCCATTGGGTCACGTCTTACAACGCCTACTGCGCCTGTTGTAGCAGCTGTTGTTTCAGAAGCCATAGCGGAGCCAACGAATACGCCGTGTTCGAAATCTCTTGCTTCGTAAACGAGTGGGAGAGCCTTAGCGCGGCGGCCGCCAAAGAAGATAGCGGAAAGTGGAACACCGTTAGGGTTGTTAGCTTCGGAGGAGATACATGGACAGTTGAGCTTTGGAGCTGTGAAGCGGGAGTTTGGATGAGCGCCCTTTGTGCCCATTGTGCCGTCCCACTTGTTGCCCTTCCAGTCAACAGCGTTCATTGGTGGATTCTTGTCCATGCCTTCCCACCATACTGTGTTGTTTTCGAGGTTGTGAACAACGTTTGTGAAGATTGCGCCCTTCTTTGTGCTTTCGAGAGCGTTCTTGTTTGTCTTAGCGGATGTACCAGGAGCAACGCCGAAGAAGCCGTTTTCAGGGTTGATAGCCCAGAATCTGCCGTCTTCACCAACGTGGATCCAAGCGATATCGTCACCTACGCACCATACCTTATAGCCTTCCTTAGCGTAAACTTCAGGTGGAATAAGCATAGCGAGGTTTGTCTTGCCGCAAGCAGATGGGAATGCTGCTGCAATGTACTTTGTTTCACCCTGTGGATTTTCGATACCGAGGATGAGCATATGTTCAGCGAGCCAGCCTTCCTTCTTACCCTGTGTGGAAGCGATTCTGAGAGCGAAGCACTTCTTGCCGAGAAGAGCGTTACCGCCGTAAGCGGAGTTGATGGACATAATTGTGTTGTCATCTGGGAAGTGGCAGATATATCTCTTTTCAGGGTCAACATCAGCCTTAGCGTGGATGCCCTTTACGAAGTAATCGCTGTCGCCGAGCATGTTGATAACATCTTCGCCGATGAATGCCATGATAGCCATGGAAACAACAACATAGATGCTGTCTGTGATTTCAAAGCCGATTCTGGAGAAAGGAGAACCGACAGGACCCATAACGTATGGGATAACGTACATTGTACGATCCTTCATGCAGCCGTCGTAGATCTTGTTGAGCATTGCGTATGCTTCGTCGGACTTCATCCAGTTATTGATAGGACCTGTTGCTTCGAATGTATCTGTGCAGATGAATGTTCTGTCTTCTACACGAGCAACGTCGTTAGGGTTGGATCTGTGGAGATAGCAGTCTGGGAGGAGCTCTTCGTTGAGCTTGATAAGTTCGCCAGTTGCCATTGCTTCTTCTCTGAGAGCCTGAAGCTGAGCTTCGGAACCGTCGATGAATACGACTTCCTTAGGCTTAGTAAGTTCTTCAACCTGCTTTACCCATTCAAGTACATGTTTGTTAGTTACCTGCATTGTAGTAAACCATCCTTTGTATTTATTCGGGAAAATAAAATCCACCCCTGTTGAGAGTGGACTAATTTTCGTATAAAATTGCCAAAACTTCCCCCTTGTTCAGGCCAGCAATCTTCTTCGCTTTGCCTTTCTTTACTTCAATTTCAAAAGTAAAGTTCATGCACAAGTACCCCGTTTGGCTTTAATGTTCTAATATAATATCACGTTTTATCACATTTGTCAATAAAAAATATCGAAATAAATAAAAATTGGGAATAAAAAGTTACTTTTTATTCATAAATCGTTATTTTTTAAGCAATTTCTTGACAGCCCATATCTGTGCGTCGACCACCATCTTTTCTTCAAGCATCGACAGGGCAAGCCACTCGAAATGGGTGTCATTTTCCTCGCTCTCACCTATCTTTTTACCTAAATCACCTGCATAATAGTGCTGAACGGGATGAAAATAGCCTTTATCGCCATTTTTCCAATACTTATCCGCTGTACACAGATATTCGCCGACTATGACTTCATAGCCTGTCTCCTCACGTGCTTCGCGGATTATGCAATTATGATGGCTTTCGCCTTCCATTATGCCTCCGCCCGGAAGATAATGCCCCTTTGGAGCTTTGGTTGTGGCAAGACAGCCGTCACGGATGACGATAAGATATGCGCCCTCGCGGTCGGTGTATGTTATGCCGTCGAGCTTTTCGCCGAAGGTTTTAATGATTGGATAGTTTGTGTTCATTGGTTAGTCCTTTTGGTATAGTCGTCTCTCCCCCGCCCTTCTCCCACTGGAGAAGGCAGTTAAAAAAGTCACCTGTCGGGGAATCCGACAGGTGACTTAAAAAATCTTGTAATTTAATTACTTAGCAAGAGCCATTGTATCGGAAGCGATAACGAGTTCTTCGTTTGTTGGGATTACGAGAACCTTTACACGCTGGCCTTCAGCTGTGATATCAACTGTGCCGCGAACTTCGTTCTTAGCGTCGTCGATGTGAATGCCGAGGTATTCGAGACCTTCGCAGATCATCTTACGTGTGGAAGCTGCGTTTTCACCAACACCAGCTGTGAATACGATAGCGTCGAGGCCGCCCATAGCTGCTACGTAGGAACCGATGTACTTCTTAACCTGGTAAGCGAACATC
>JAZUBN010000082.1:0-31035 GCA_045638565.1 Oscillospiraceae bacterium
GTAGAAGGTACCGTTATAGAGGCGCTGCCAAATGCTACATTCAAAGTAGAGATAACAGGCGGACATGTGGTTACAGCTCATCTCTCCGGTAAGCTCCGCATGAACTTTATCCGCATTTTACCAGGTGATAAGGTAACATTACAGCTTTCACCATACGATTTGACACAGGGTAGAATTACCTGGCGTTCAAAGTAACTTTTGTGGAAACAGGAGGAAAACAAAATGAAAGTTAAACCATCAGTTAAACCAATTTGCGAAAAGTGCAAGATCATTCGCCGTAAGGGCAATGTTATGGTTATCTGCTCCAACCCAAAACATAAGCAGAAGCAAGGTTAATTAATTATAGAAGAAAGCAGGAGGTGCTTAAATACTATGGCTCGTATTGCAGGTGTAGACATTCCTCGTGAGAAAAGAGTAGAAATCGGCCTCACATATATCTACGGTATCGGTAGAAAGCTCTCTAACGATATCCTTAATGAAACAGGTATTAACCCTGATATCAGAGTTCGCGACCTTACAGAAGAACAGGTTGCTGCTCTCCGTGAAACAATTGAAAGATCTTACGTTGTAGAAGGCGACCTTCGCCGTGATGTTGCTCTCAACATCAAGAGACTTGTTGAAATCGGTTCTTACCCTGGTCTCAGACATCGTAAGGGTCTCCCAGTTCGTGGTCAGCGTTCCAAGACAAACGCAAGAACACGTAAGGGTCCAAAGAAGACAATTGCTAATAAGAAGAAGTAAAGAAGGAGGGCGACATAATGGCTAAGGTTCAGGCTAAGAAGGGCGCTGTTGTTACAAAGAAGCGCCGCGAACGTAAGAACATTGAAAAGGGCGCTGCTCACATCCATGCGTCCTTCAACAACACAATCGTAACAATCACAGACACAAAGGGTAACGCACTTTCTTGGGCATCCGCAGGTGGTCTCGGCTTCCGTGGTTCCAGAAAGAGCACACCATTCGCTGCACAGACAGCTTCCGAAACAGCTGCAAAGGCTGCTATGGAACACGGTCTTAAGACAGTTGAAGTATTCGTAAAGGGCCCAGGTGCTGGTCGTGAAGCTGCAATCCGTGCACTTCAGGCTGCTGGTCTCGAAGTAACAATGATCAAGGACGTAACACCAATCCCACACAATGGTTGCCGTCCACCAAAGAGAAGAAGAGTTTAATCGGGAGGAATTATAGATTATGGCTAAGAACACACAGCCTATTGCAAAGCGCTATAAGGCTCTGGGCATTTCCCCAGCAGCTATGGGCTATGCTAAGAAAGAAACAAATCGTAATCCTGGCGGTCAGATGAGAAAGAAGAAGAGCGAATACGGTCTTCAGCTCACAGAAAAGCAGAAGGTAAAGACAATTTACGGCATCCTCGAAAAGCCATTCCGTAAGTACTACGAAAAGGCTATGAAGATGGAAGGCATCACAGGTGAAAACATCCTCGTACTCTGCGAACGCCGTCTTGATAACGTAGCATTCAGAGCAGGCTTTGCTACAACACGCCGTGAAGCAAGACAGCTTGTTTCTCACGCACATTTCACAGTCAACGGCAAGAAAGTTAACATTCCTTCTTACCTCGTAAAGGCTGGCGATGTAATCGCTATCTCCGAAAAGTCCATGACATCCGTTAAGTTCAAGGGCCTCCTTGAAGCTAACGCTTCCCTCACAGCTCCAGCTTGGCTCTCTGTTGACAGCACAAAGGGTGTTGCTACAGTAGCAGCTATGCCAAAGCGTGAAGACATCGACTACGAAGTAGAAGAACATCTCATCGTTGAGCTTTACTCCAAGTAATAATTGATATTATTTTGTTTAAAGCCCAAGTTTATGACATATTATATTAAGGAGGGCAACAGATGATAGCAATAGAAAAACCACGTATTGATTGTGTAGACATGACAGAAGATGGTTCTTACGGTAAGTTCGTTGTAGAGCCATTGGAACGTGGATACGGTACTACACTCGGTAACTCTCTGCGCAGAATTCTTCTTTCTTCGCTTCCTGGCACAGCGCCAATCGGAATCAAGATCGAAGGCGTTCAGCATGAGTTTGGTGTTATGCCTGGGGTAAAGGAAGACGTTGCCGAAATCGTACTCAACATCAAGGGTATTATTTCCAAGATCCACTGCGAAGGAACAAAGACTGTATATATTGAATCCAACGGCCAGACTGAAATCACAGCAGGTGATATCAAGTGTGATGCTGACATTGAAATTCTCAATCCAGAACATCATATCGCTTATGTTATGCCTGATGCGAAGTTCAATATGGAGATTATCTTCTCCCACGGTCGCGGCTATGTTCCAGCAGAACGCAACAAGCCACAGACACCGATCATTGGTTTGATCCCTGTCGATTCCACATATACACCTGTGTATAAGGTCAACTATACTGTTGAAAACACACGTGTTGGTAATATGACAGATTATGATAAACTCACATTGGAAATCTGGACTGACAAGACTATTTCTGTAAGAGACGCAGTTTCTCTCTCCGCAAAGGTTCTCACAGACCATCTCGCTCTGTTTGTTGACCTTTCCGAAGAAATCGGCGTAAAGTCCACTGTTGTTGAAACAGTTGAAAAGGAAAAGAACAAGGTTCTTGAAATGACAATCGAAGAGCTCGATCTCTCCGTACGTTCCTTCAACTGCCTCAAGAGAGCCGGCATCAATACAGTTGGTGATCTCATGAACACAACAGAAGAAGAGATGATGAAGGTTAGAAACCTTGGTAGAAAGTCTCTCGAAGAAGTAATAAAGAAAATGGCAGATTTAAATCTTCTGCTTTCAAAAGGCGATAATTAAAAGGGAGCCTTAAAGCTCCCTAATTAACCTAAACAAGGAGGTAATCAGTATGCCAGGTACACGTAAACTCGGCAGACCAACAGACCACCGTATGGCTATGCTCCGTGCGATGGTAACATATTTGTTGGAAAACGGCAAGATCGAAACAACTGTAACTCGTGCTAAGGAGGTTCGTCCACTCGCTGAAAAGATGATCACTCTTGGCAAGAAAAATACATTAGCATCCAAGCGTCAGGCTCTCGCTTTCATTACAAAGGAAGACGTAGTTAAGAAGCTCTTCGACGAAATCGCACCTAAGTACGCAGAACGTAACGGTGGTTACACACGTATCGTTCGTATCGGTGTTCGTCGCGGTGACAACGCTGAAATGGCTATTATCGAATTGGTCTAATTCAGATCATTTAGTGGTATAATAAAACAGGGCAGAAATTGAGGCTGAACAATTTTTCAGACACTTTCTGTCCTGTTTCTTTTTTTATGTGCAACCACTCCATAAATCATAAGCACATTCATCGGTGGCTCTTTTTCCGTCATTGATGTCTAAAAATCCTCGTTAAGGCACAAAGCCTTGCCTGCGGCTTTTATCCATTCTGACGAAAAAATATCTCACCGCTGAACGCACTCTGATTCATTACGCGGCTGCTTATTCTTATATTGTAGGGGAGCTGCTTGCCGCTCCCGCGTTTTATATGTTGACTCAAAAAAATAACCTTGAATTTGAATATTTTTTTACACTTGTGAATAAACTATAGGTGTAATCAGATTGACTTTAAGTCATCTTTTTGGTATAATTTTACTGTTAGGTTAAACTTTTTCGCGGATTTTAATCAGAAAAATCCCATTACTTATTTTCGAATTCTTAAGGCTATCATGAGCTGTAAGCTATATGGCCTTTGTTTATAAACTATAACCCAATAAAGCTGTACTTCTGTATAGCTTAATAGCTGTGTTCCAATTTCAAAAAATTCCACTGCAACACCAAGGGGGTAGTTTGCCCCTTTTTGAGCATTTTGGACTCAGTGACACATAGAAAAGGAGATATATGAGCAAAAAAAGTATATTTGAAGACCTGATTGAAGAAGAAATCAGAGGGCTTAAGACATTTGCCGAAAAGCCTTCCAAGCTCAAATCATCAGGCAAGACAGCAAAGAAATCCGATAAGAAAACATCTTCCAAGAAGTCAAAGAAGAGCATTGCGGAAGAGATTTTCAATGAAGCTAAAAATATGATGACAAAGGCTGACAGCAAGAAGTCTTCCAAAAAGGCCGAAAGCAAAAAGGCTGAGTCAAAGAAAACAACTTCAAAGAAGGAAAAGGAGCCTGTCGATAACGGCAAGAAGCTCAAAATTATTCCATTGGGCGGTCTGCAGGAAATCGGCAAGAATATGACTGTTTTCGAATACGATAACAGCATCATCGTTGTCGACTGCGGTATGACATTCCCTAATGATGATATGCTGGGTGTTGACCTTGTCATCCCTGACATCACATACCTCAAGAAGAATATAAATAAGGTAAAGGGCATCGTAATCACTCACGGTCACGAAGACCATATCGGCGCTATTCCTTATATCCTTCGCGACCTCGATGTCCCAATCTACTGCACAGCTCTTGCAGGCGGCATTATCAGCAGCAAGCTTGAAGAACACAAGAACATCAAAAAGGCAAAGATTCATATCAAAAAGGCCGGGGATAAGTTCAAACTTGGTGTTTTCGATATTGAAATGATCCATATCAACCACTCCATCGCAGATGCAGTTTCGCTTTGCATCGGCACACCGCTTGGCAACTGTATCTTTATGGGCGACTTCAAGATCGATACAACACCAATCGATGGCAGAATGGCAGACCTTGCACGTTTCGGTCAGCTTGGCAATGAAGGCGTGCTCCTTCTTATGAGCGACTCGACAAATGCCGAAAGACCTGGTATGGCGATGAGCGAAAAGAAGGTTGGCAAGAGCCTTGAAGCTCAGTTCAAAAATTGCGATAAGCGTATTATCGTGGCATCCTTCAGCTCCAATGTTCACAGAATCCAGCAGATTCTGGATATTTCCAATAAATACGGCAGAAAAGTCTGTGTTTCCGGTCGAAGCATGGAAAATATAATGAAAATCGGCACAGAGCTTGGCTATCTCAATTATCCGAAGGGCTTGGTCGTCGATATTTCCCTTATGAAAAAATATCCAAAGGATAAGATTACAGTCATCACAACAGGCAGCCAGGGCGAGCCTATGTCGGCGCTTATGCGTATGAGTATGGGCAGCCACAAGCAGATTCACATTTCTACGGAAGATAAGATTCTTATGGCGGCATCTCCGATTCCGGGCAACGAAAAGAGCGTTTATACTCTCATAAATGAGCTTGTAAAACGCGGCGCAGAAGTTGTTTACGACAAGCTTGCCGAGCTTCATGTTTCCGGTCACGCCTGTGAAGAAGAGCTTAAGATGATTCTTGCGCTCACAAAGCCAAAGTATTTTATGCCTGTCCACGGCGAATACCGTCATCTTGTTGCCCATAAGGAGCACGCAAAGGCTGTTGGCATCCCTGCAGAAAACATCTTTATTTCGGAAATCGGCAAGGTGCTTGAAATCGGCGTCAAGGGTGCAAAACTCAACGGCAACGTGCCTGCAGGCAAGGTGCTTGTCGACGGTATCGGCGTAGGCGATGTAGGTCAGACAGTCCTCCGTGACAGACAGCATCTCTCACAGGACGGTCTTATCATCATCGTTACAACATTTGATGCAGACCTGGGCACAGTTATGGCAGGTCCGGACATTATCACACGCGGCGTAAATCTCACAAAGGACACAGAGGATATTTCTGTCGCAGTAAAGACCATCGCTATCGAAACAATCGAAAGCTGCCTCGACAGAAATCTCTACGACTGGGCGACTATCAAGAGTGAGCTTCGAACAAATATTTCCGACTACGTATTCAAACACACAAAGCGCAATCCTATGATTCTTCCTATCAATATGAAGGTTTAGGAGCAAATTATGTATATAACTCTTACAGGATTCAACAATTATTATAAGCTCAAGCCGTTTGCCATCGGCAACATCGTGATGTGTGTCAAGGAACAGAACAATCCTTATGACAGCGATGCCATCAAGGCAATGCTTCCGCTTATCGGCACAGTGGCTTATGTTGCCAACAGCGTTGACACTGTGGCAGGCGGCACACTCAGCGCAAGCCGTATCTATGATAAGGTGGGCGACAGATTTTTCGTCAAGGTCAGATTCACCACCTATACAAAGGTAATCTGTGAAATCATCGAAGGTGACGAAAAGGAAATCGAAGAGCAGATGCAGGCTCAGTTTTCAATGATGTAAAATAAAAAGCACTCTCATACGAGGGTGCTTTTTTATGTTTATTAAGTTACTTACAGCAGGAACTTCCGCAGCAGGACTGTTTCTTTTCCTTGCCTTCAAAAAATCTTTTTAAGTTGTCAGGGAGGAGATATTCTTCAGCATTACTGTCGGCAGCAAGCATAAATGCCTTTTTGAGAATAGCCTCTGCAAGCATCACCTTAGGAGGGACATTATAAAGTTTGCCGTTATACTCAAAAACTCTGCAGTCAACCTGAGTTCCGCTGATTTCGCCGCAGCATCCACAATCGGATTCCTGCACCTCATCGCAGATATCATTGCCATTGATTCTGATTGTAGGGGAAGACACAAAATGATGGAAAGTTGCGTCCTCTTCAGTGGCAATTTCTGTTTTGTGATATGAAATATGATACCCGGCAAGATCAAATGCAGGGGATAATTCCTTTATCACCTTTTCGAGCACAGCATCTGTGCCGACACAGCGGTCGCAGGTATTGAGATCGAGATATAAATAATCTATCCTGATTTCCTTTGTCACTCTCTTTTTGGCAGAAAGTGTGATAACATTTGCTTTTGTATTTTTCTTATTCATATTTTTCCCAAAATAAATAATATGACAAAACCCTCTCGACTCGGGAGGGTTTTGCTTTTATAAATTATTCTTTTACAGCAGCTGCTACAACGATTTCAACAAGGATTTCTGGACGAGCCATTTCAGCCTGAACGCAAGCTCTTGCTGGTTCGTGACCGTTGTTTACCCAAGCGTCCCAGATTTCGTTCATTGCTGCGAAATCGTTCATTGTCTTTACATAAATTGTAGCTGTGAGGATATGATCCTTGTCGGAGCCATACTTGTTAAGAAGGTCTTCGATCTTAGCGAGAACAGCCTTTGTCTGGCCCTGTACGTCAGCAGCAGTTGTGTCTGTCTGACCGCAGAGATAGAGCATACCATTGTGGCGAACTGCACGGCTCATACGGCCTGTGCCTTCAAATCTTTCGATATTCATAAGAGTAACTTCCTTTCGTAAGTAAAATTAGCAGATAGCGTTTCTGAGGTCAGCTTCGAACATGACCTTGAAGAGCTTTGTCATATAATACTGGTCGTCTGTGCCTGCAAGTTCACGGATTGCATGCATGGACATCATTGGGTTGCCGATGTCAACAGTTGTGATGCCGTGAGCAGATGCGATGATAGGACCGATTGTGCCGCCGCCGCGTGCATCGGAATGGTTTGTGAAGACCTGATAAGGAATATCATTGTTTTCGCAGAGCCATGTGAAGATAGCAGAGCCGCGGGAAGATGTAGCGTAGGACTGATACTGAGCTGTCTTGAGAACAGGACCCTTGTTGAGATAAAGCTTGTGGTTAGGGTCCATCTTGGAAACATAAGCAGGGTGAACAGCGTGAGCCATATCAGCAGAGAACATTACAGAGTTTGCAAGCGCTCTGTACTTGTCTTCAACAGAAAGACCGAGCTTTTCGATGATTCTGTCAACAGTCATCATAAGGGAGTTGGAACGAGCGCCGCGTGTGGAGTTGGAGCCGATTTCTTCGTGGTCGTAAGCAACAGCGATGCATGTGTATGGGGAGTTTGCTTCGAGAAGAGCTGTGAAGGAAGCGTGTACCATGGAAGCATCGTCAAGACGAGCTGTGGAGATGAAATCTTCGTTAGGACCGATGAAGCAGCCGTCCTGATAGTCGTAAGCTGTAAGGTCGAAGCTGAGAATGTCTTCGTGCTTTACGCCTGCGCGCTGTGCGATATACTTGATGAATGTCTTTTCGCCGCCGTCATTGAAGCAGAAGAATGGAAGAACATCGTTCTGCATGGAAATCTTTGGAGCGTCGTTTACTTCTCTGGAAAGATGGATAGCGAGAGATGGGATGATGAGAAGTGGCTCGTGGATGTTAACATTGACAGTCTTGATGCCCTTGTCTGCGCGAACGCAAAGACGACCTGCAACAGAGAGAGGTCTGTCGAACCAGCCGCGAACGATCATGCCGCCGTATGGTTCAACTGCGATTCTTTCGATACCGCCATCGATCTGGGAGCCTGCAGGCTTGATGCGGAAGCCAGGGTAATCGTGGTGAGCGCCAGACATTCTGAAGCCTGTATCAGCGAGGTTTTCTGTACCCATTCTGAAAGCTACAAGCTGGGAGCCGTCCTTTTCGAAATAGTAGAGCTTGCCTTTTTCAAGGTTCCATACGCCGTTTTCCTGAAGCTCTGTAGCATCTGCCTTTGTGAGCATATCCTTGAGAAGCTCGATGGACTGGAATGGTGTTGGAGCTGCATTGAGAAACTCAAGCATTGATTTAGCATAAGCTTTTTTATCCATTGTTTTATCCTCTTTTGTATTTAATAGAGCCTTCTCCGGTGGGAGAAGGGGGACCGCTTGCGGTGGATGAGGCGTAACCTATCCACAATCAAACGATATTTGGGTGGGGAAGTTATCCCCACCCTTTAATTTTATCATAATTATATGTGGGTTGCAACTACAAAATAGTCACGTTCTTTACTGCGATGTATGGCAGATCGGATGAGCCGTCGTTTACAGTTTCAACAGAAATTGCATCGATGTTCATAAGCAGATCGGAAAGATTTACAGAAATCATTGTTTCGCGAGCCGCCTTGTCAAGCTTACCGTTCTTGATATAGAAGCTGTTCTTGGAAATACCGGAAAGGTCGCCCGATGCGCCTGCATGACCGCCCGAGAAACGGTTGATGATGATACCATCTTCAACAGAAGCAATCATTTCTTCCAGAGTCTTGTCGCCCTTTGGCACAACATAGAATCTGCCGCCCGACTTTCTGCGTGGCAAGCCTGTCTTTTCAGCAGTGTAACGGTCGGCAAACATACCCTTGAGAACGCCGTTTTCAATGATAGTCTGATTTTCAGCGATAAAGCCGTCGCCTGTGTAATGATTGTTGTAAGCCATATTTTCATCGAGAGGCTTGCTGTAAAGGCTGAAATTATCGCAGGCTACCTTTGTTTCCAGAGCATTCTGCCACTTGCTGCCGCCGCCAACGAGAGCGTTAGGAGAAGCATATGCATTCATAAGCTGACCGAGGAAGTCCTTGAGGCAGTGTGGTGTGACGATGAGTGTGCCAACAACCTTTTCAGGATACTTGTGAGTGTGCACCATCTTTTCAGCTTCAGCGAGACGCTTGGAAACGAGAGCAACATCCATAAATGGTGTATCGAGATTCTTCACTGCAAAGCCGTAAGTATTGAAGGAAGAATTGAGGTCGCCGTCAAAGCCGGAGAACATGATGGAAACAGAGTAAACATCTTCATATTCTGTGATGTCCACGCCGTGTGTGTTCTTGTAAATGCTTTCTTCAGTTGTATAAAGCACGATCATCTGACGGATGAGCACGTTAGGATAGAGTTCACGGGACTTATCGAGAAATTCATTTGTGCGGTTGATGAGCTTTTCGAGGTCAGGTTCCTTTGCCGGTGTGCCGAATACCTTGACAACAGCTTCGTCATTCATTGCAGGAGTTTCGTCAGCCTTAGCGCCCTTTGAGTTGTCAAGACAGCTCTGAGCCGCTTCATCGATAGCAGAAAGTTCCGATGTGCTGATTGCGATACCGCCCATCTTGTTATCGAAATAGCCCTTCATATCGATGGAAGTTTCATCGTTGATTGTTCTTAAAAGTTCAATCTGACCGGAAAGAGCAGTAAGCTCCCATGTAGTTGAAAATGTGCCGATGCACTGCGCCTGCTGAGCGCCTTTATTTTTAAGGGAATCAAGAGCGTAATTTACGATTTCACAGTTCTTCATCATTATCTACCTCCTAATGTAGCGCGGCACTTAAGTGCAGGGCCGCCCATTGCGTTGCCCATAGGCTGTTTCTTGCCGCATGTACCGTTGGCTGCCCACTTGATTTCGTCGCCAACCATGGAAACTGTCTTGAGCATATCAAAAGCAACGCCCGAAAGGGTTGTATCACGGATAGCCTTGCCAAGCTGACCGTCCTTGATTTCATAGCCCATTGTGATGCCGAACATAAACTCACTTGTGCCGTCAGCCTGACCGTTGCCCCAGGAAATGAGGTAATAGCCGTTTTCTGTCGACTTGATCATGTCTTCAAGCTTATCCTTGCCAGGCATGATGCATGTGTTTCTCATACGTACGATAGGTTCGTCCTTATAATTGAATGCTCTGCCGTTGCCCTTTGGAGTTGTATTGATGAGCGGAGCATCAAAGCGGTTGGACATATAGTCAAGAAGGATACCGTTCTGGATAACGATAACGTCTTCAGCCTTTGTGCCTTCGTCGTCAACATAGATTGGAAGAGGGCAAGTTTCATTAAGTGCTGTATGAGCAAAGTCGATGAGAGTTACAAGGTCGGAGCCTACTCTCTGATTGCGGCAGGATTTTGCGATGGAGCCGCCTCTGATAAGGTCACTTTCAACTGTATGGCCTACAGCTTCGTGAGCGAGAATACCGGCAAGAGCAGAGTCGAGAATAAGATCGTGTTCGCCGGCCTTTGCATAAACGCCTTCGCGCTTATCCATAAGCATCTTGTAAAGCTGGTCGAGCTGGTCGTTATAGTCTGCAGGGTCCTTGAAGAAATCAGCGAAAAGACCGCCGCCGCCAAGTGTGCCTGTGATGTCAACAGGAGCGCCATCAGCGTCCTTTGTAACAAGTTTCACCTTGATGTGAACGCGAGGAAGAACTCTTTCCACGTCAAAGCCGTCTGTAACAGCGAGAGAAACTGTTGTGCACTGTTCAATGAGATGCACTGTACGGGAAGCAAGGTCCTTATAGCGGTTTGCAATATGAGCGTCAAGCTGAGTTACAAACTCAAGAAGATAGCTCTGTGGATGCTTTACAAACTTTGTATGAGCAGGAGCAAAGCCGCGTGGGATTTCAGGAAGCTTATAATTCTTGTTCTTGGATGTGAGGGCAAGAATGTCAGCATTCTGCTGAGCGCCCTTGAGGGCATTCTTTATTGCCTCTTCGGAAAATCCCGGACAGGAGGATGCACCATAGATGCCGTCCTTGTATGTGCGGGCAAAGATACCGGAAATATCACTCTGTGAGTTGAGAATGATATTGCCCTGCGTGAGCATGATGTTGTTTGCGTAGTTTGTGTGGGCGCGCAGTTCAGTCGGTGCGCTTATCCCATTGAGGTATGGCTTTAAGATGTCAATATTCATAAGTCCTCCTATAGTAATCGCAGATTTATTCAGCAACTACTGTAAGTTTATTTGATACTTTAATTATATATTCTTCATAAAGAAAATGCAATAGTGTAATGAAAAATTGTGAAAAATAACACCTGCAGATGCCGGATGAAAAACAATTGTAAATTTTTATCCAAAACAGATAAAACCCCTTTTCAACCGGAAAAAATAGTGCTATAATAAAAATAGTAAAAACCGGTCGACCGGGAAAGGGGGATGCGTTATGACATCCAATATACCTAAGATTCTCAATCTCAGCAGCATGAAAAAAGCTGTTGTCGTTGTTAAAGGTGAACATTATAACGATATGGTCAGAGGAATATCCATCGTGGAAAACTTTGCTGATCTGGGCGATAACACAGGCAAGCTGGTGTTTGTTTTAGGCACGGATATCCCTTATATAGATAAGTGTATTGAAAGATTGAAAAAATCAGGTGCATATGGAATTATGGCATCAGAACCTGCAGCGGATATGAGAGCAGCGTGCGATAAGGCGCAGCTCACTCTTATTGATATCGGAGCTGATGCAGCCCATCTGAATATTGCGCAGGAAGTATCGCAGACAATAATCGATGATTTTGTAAAGCGTGAAAACTATATCCGCGAGTGCTACAACAGCTTTTACAAGGATGAGTTCAGCTGCGATGTGGATGAAATAATAGAAAATCTTGCCCATATCCTGGACACTGCCGTTATAGCATATTATGCAGGCGGACGTATAGGCGGCAAGGGCTGTTTTGATGCGGATGATGATGCAGTGGTCATAGAAAAAGAGGAAAACGGAAAACAGTTTATCCAGATTGGTGAAACGGTCATGGAAGGTGTTATAATTCCTTTCCGTGTGCTCGACAGAGCTTACGGCCAGCTGTTTATAAAAACAGACAGGGGCATAACTTATGATGAACAATATCTTGTGAAGGGCGCCATGACAGCTATCACTATGGCAACAACAAGAGAGTTTGCCGTAACAGAAATTGAGCATAAAATGCGCAATGAACTGCTCAACGACCTTATTACAGGAAATATACAGTCTGAAAACAGTATTCTCATCAGAGCAAAAGAGCTCGAATGGAATATTACAAAGCCTTCGCTGGCGGTTATATGCAAGCTGGATATCACGGCTTATAAAAATAAAAATGATATGATTTCTATCCATCATAAAATCAAGAATCTCCTTTCAGAGCTGATGGATGAAAAATATGGCGCGGGAGAAAATCATGTAATCGGAGTTGTCGGCGATAAAATCAATATTCTGTGGCCGATGGATACTTCGCAGAATTATGCTGCCAATTGCGATGATATCAGAAGTGTTCTGGAAGTTCTTTTTGAAAAGGGCAGGGATAAATACAGCATTTCCAGCATCACAGGCGGTATCGGCAGCGAAATAAGGTCAATCTCTGATATGAAGAGAAGCTTTGAAGACGGCATGAGCGCCATCAAGTATGGCTATATGACAGGCACGGGCAGTCATATATATGATATGCGCGGGCTTGGTATTTACCGTTTCATCGGTATGATAAGCAACAGGGATGAGCTGATGAAGTTTATTCCTGAGACACTTAAAAGGCTTATATCTCACGAAGGTTCATACAGAAATACACTTATAGAAACGCTTGAAGTATATCTTGCGTGCGACGGCAATCTCCACAAGGCATCTCAGGAGATGGATATACATTATAAGACTCTGACATACCGCATCAATAAAATCAAGGAAATTATGGAGCTTGAAAGCATTGAAGGGGATGTACGTCTTGAAATTCAGGTGGGTATAAAAATCCTGCGTATGCTTGAACTCAGCAAGGAAAGACAGAATATCACATAAAGGAGAATCAAAATGGGTATCGATACAGCGAAATACAACATCAATATCGGCAATATGAAAAAGGGCGCACGCAATGCAATCACAGACGTAAAGGGCGTAAAAGTCGGACATGTCACACTTAAGGAAGGCGATGCACGTACAGGCGTCACAGCTATCCTTCCTCACGAAGGCAATATCTTTAAGGAAAAGGTGGTTGCGGCAACATATGTCATCAATGGCTTCGGCAAGAGTATCGGCACAGTCCAGATTGATGAACTGGGAACTATCGAAACACCTATCGTCCTGACAAATACCCTCTCTGTCGGCACAGCGGCAACAGCGCTGGTCAAGTATATGCTCGAGCAGAATGAGGATATCGGCGATACAACAGGCACAGTGAATCCTGTTGTCTGCGAGTGTAACGACGGCAATCTCAACTGCATCAGAGAGCTTTTCATCAAGGAAGAGCACATCTTTGAAGCTCTTAAAAATGCTTCCGAAGATTTTGAAGAAGGCGATGTGGGCGGCGGCACAGGTATGATGTGCTATGGCTTAAAGGGCGGTATCGGCACAGCATCCCGTATTGTCGAGCTTGACGGTGAAGAATATACAATCGGCGTCCTCGTAATGAGCAATTTCGGCGCAACAGACCGTCTTATCGTAGATGGTGACAAGCTTGGTCAGCGTATCAAGGATAAGTGGGCAGAAGAGGATAAGGGCTCGATTATCATCATCCTTGCAACAGATATCCCTGTCAATGAGCGTCAGCTCATGCGCCTTTGCAAGCGTGTTCCTGCAGGTCTTGCACGTACAGGCTCTTACTATGGCAACGGCTCAGGCGATGTGGTCTATGCTTTCACAACAGCAAATAAGGTCAAGCATTATGAAGAAAAGGCAATCGTCGAAACAAAGACTCTCCACGAAGATAAAATCAACAGCCTGTTCATAGCCGTTACAGAAGGTGTCGAAGAAGCTGTTCTCAGCTCTATGCTCCACGCCGATACAGTAGTGGGAAGAAACGGCAGAGTCGCCCATTCCCTCGCAGAATATATGGATTTGTAAGAAATAAATTGGCTGCGCCATGAATTGTACTGCGTACATGAATTGCGTAAACGCATGAATTGTTGCTGTGCAACATTGTGGTGTGACTTCGTCAAGGATTAAATAATGTGGACGAGCAATGCTCGCCCCTACAATGTCATTCCGAAGCGTAGCGAGGAATCTCCTACGGATTGCACAATCCCCTCGATTCACACCCCAACAAGCCTGCTTGTTGGGGATTCCATTCGGGAAGGTATTTAAAATCCGTTTACAGAAACAGAAAGGACAAACCAATGAAACGCACGATTTCTATTTTCCTTCTTCTTGCCATATGCCTTCCGATGTGTTCGTTGGGCGCAGGCTATACCGATGTGCCGGCAAACAGCTGGGCGATAGCTGATATTAATGCCGCCAACGAGGCAGGACTTATGCAGGGCAGAGGGGGCAATATTTTCGGCTACGGCGACAAAATTATGCGTTCTGAGTTCGCCGCAATGCTCACCCGTCTTATGGGATGGCAGACAGAAAGCGGCGAAACATCCCTATTTGCCGATGTGAAGTCTGCTCAGTGGTACACAGGCTATATAAATACCCTTCATACACACGGTGTGGAAAACGGCAAAAACTTCCGTCCCGATGACTATATCACACGCAGAGAGATGGCCGTTATGCTGGTAAAGGCTCTCGGCTATGATAATCTTGCACAGAGCGAAAAGTCAAACCCATTTTCCGATGTCACAGCCGACAAGGGATATATTGCAGTGGCATATAATTTAGGCATTATCAACGGCACAGGGGGCGATAAGTTTGACCCAAACGGCTCGGCAACGAGAGAGCAGGGTGCCGCTATGATGATGCGTGTACATCGCAAATACTATTCAAAAATTAATGAAATCCATGGCTTTTATGCCATTTCTTCCTGGAATCAGCGTGATATTGCCGCTTCAATGGACGAGGTATCCTTCGGCTGGGCAAGGCTGGAATATGATAACGGCGTAAGCCTCAATCAGACATCCAAAAACGGCAACGACTGGAAGATTCCAAGCGGATACGAAGATGCATTGAAGCTGATGCGTGACAATAACACCGCTATAAATCTTGCCGTTACAATGACAAATCAGGAGCATTGCAAGGCAATTCTCACCGATGAAGCAAACCGCCTTGATGCCGTAAAGCAGATAGTCTCTGCCGCAAAGGAATTTGACGGAGTCACCATCGACTTTGAAGGCATGAAGGGCAGTGAGCTAAAAGACGGTCTCACCGCATTTATGGCTGAATTAAAAACTGCCTTGGGCGGCAAAAAGCTGAATATTGCCGTTCATCCTGTGCTGTCGGAGGGCGAATATTTCAATGCCTATGATTACGGCAAATTGGGCGATATTGCGGACAAAATCATACTTATGGCACACGATTATGCCCCAAATAATCTGCCGTCAAATCTGCTGAATACCGACTTTATCGCAACGCCTGTAACGCCGTTTGGTGAAGTTTATCACGCTCTCAAGGCGATAACAGATGAGGTGGATTCAGACAAGATAACTCTTGCGCTGAGCGTAACAAATACAGCCGCATGGAATACCCGCAACAAGCGTATCACAGACGGCAAGGTCATCCACCCATCGGTCGATACGATAGAAAAGCGCCTCGCACAGACCAATACAGAGATAATCTATTCGGACACATACCGCAATCCGTATGCCTGGTATACAACAGAGAGCGGACAGCAGATTCTGCTGTGGTATGAGGATGCAAGAAGCATCAACGATAAAATAGAACTTGCCAAGATGTTCGGCATAAATGATATTTCAATCTGGCGTATCGGCGCAATACCGGATGGCAGCGCAGATGTGCATATGAACATCTGGGAAACAATCAACAGAATGAGATAGAATATTGATAAACAAAAAAGACCACCCGTAAGGATGGTCTTTGATTTTTGGATTTATTAAATGGATGCGAAGCCTCTGCCGAAAGCCTGATTTGTATCTGTTACGATAAGGAAGGCGTTCTGGTCGATCTTCTTGATTTCATCGCGAAGCTCGCCAAGCTGACGCTTGCGGACAACAGAGATGATAGCCTTCTTGTCGTCGTTTGTATAGTAGCCCTTTGCATCGATAACTGTCGCGCCTCTGCCGAGAACTGCTGTGATGTGCTTACATACATTGTCATAGTGAGCCACATCTGTGATGATGATGCAGTTTTTGGAGAGTGTGAAGTTGTTTGTGATCTGGTCTACAACAAGGCTCTTGCTGAGAAGACCGAGAATGGAGAACATACCTGTTTCGATGCCGAAAACAAAGAGTGTGGACGATGCGATAAGCACGTCTGTGACGAGAAGAGCCGAGCCGATATTGAGCTTTGTGTACTTTCTCAGCATCATTGCGATAACTTCCATACCGCCTGTACTTGCGTTGTTGTGGAAGAGGATTGCAGAGCCGAGAGAAGGTACGATAACTGCGAAAACAAGCTCCATAAGAGGCTGGTTTGTAAGCGGTGCGCTCATAGGCCAGATAACTTCAAAGCCTGTCAGGAAGCCTGACATCAGAAGGCTGCAGTATACAGTCTTGCCGCCGAAATCCTTGCCCAAAAGCAGGAAGCCCACGATGATGAGGGAGAAGTTCATGATGAAAACAAGCTGACCGGATGAGAAATCAGGAAATGCCTTTGCGAAGATAACCGCAAGACCGGAAACACCGCCTGTGGAGAAATTGTTAGGGAACTTGAAGAAATAGACACCCAGGCAAAGGATAAGTGTGCCGAGGGTGACGATTATGTAGTCCTTAAGGACATTCTTTACCTTACTGTTCATAAATTATACCTTTCCTTTGATACAGTTTTAAGCAATTATATTTTATACCCAAATGCAGGAAAAGTAAAGAGTTATTTTGGATAATTGCATATATGTGTGGGTGATAAATATGCCTTGCAAACTGTAGGAAGGCTGTGTAGGGGAGCTGCTTGCCGCTCCCGAATAAAAAGCAGGGGCGGATCTCTGCGCCCGCCCGTTTACAGAGTAAAGCTTTTATTAAATCGGAAGATTTCCGATTTAATTCGTAGGGACCGGCATCCCCGACGGTCCGCTATTGCAAGAATAAGGCGCCACAACTATTTATTTGTAGCCCTCTATTGCACAAACTATTGTTTTATGCTACAATATATACTGAGATAGAATATGTAAGCGAGGAAAATTATGAATACAGATCATCTCAAATATTTTGTTCTGGTTGCCGACAGTCTTAACATAACCAATACGGCGCGTGAACTTTCCATCAGCCAGCAGGCGCTGAGCAATCATATAAATAATCTGGAAGATAAGCTGGGGGTAAAGCTTTTCGAACGTTCTCCAAATCTTTCGCTGACATATGCCGGAAAAAGAGTATACCGCCTTGCCCGTCAGATGCTCGATACAGAGGAGCAGATTTCCCGTGAGATAGAGGAAATGAAGGGGGAGGAAAAGGGCGAAATACGCATAGGCATATCCCACACCCGCGGAAGAGTCGTTCTGCCCGATATCATTCCTGAGTTTTCACGCCGTTATCCTCTTGTTGATATAAAGCTTACAGAGGGCAACTCGGCTGACTTGGAGAAGGCTATTATGTCGGACAGCGTCGATATCATCGTCCAGACAACGCCGATAAATCCCGAGCTTATATTTGAAACTATACGCAAAGAAAGGCTTTACTGGGTCATTCCAAACAAGTTCCTCAGAGAAATCTATGGTGAAAACTTCCGCAAGATTCAGGATGTGGATATCAAGAGATTTTCTCTTTTCCCATTCGTAATGATGACAAAGAGCAATACGATACGCCATGTTATCGATGGCTTTTTCGCCAAGATAGGCTTGCAGGCGAATATCCGTATGGAAGTCGAAAATATTGAAACCGTGCTGTCGCTGGCTCACAAGGAGGTGGGCATCACAGTCTATCCTGAAATGTTCCTTAACCATATGAGCCCGATGTTCAAGGATGACGACAAGGCAAGCTATTTCCCTATAAAAGAGGTGGGAACAGAGCCTATTCTTGTAGCGGCATACCGCAGAGGTAAGTATCTCAATAAGTTCCACAGAGATTTTATCGATATATGCAAACAGACCTACGATACCGAAAATCGTATGTGGCGGTAAAGTATTCTGATTTGAAAAATCATATAGGGGACGGCATTTATGACGTCCAGAACCATATAAATATCAAAAATAAATTTTAAGGAGTATAAATTATGGAAAAAATCACAGTCAAAAGCACCCTTGACGGCAAGGACTATGAAAAGGTGACCATGTTCGGCGCCTTCACAAAGAGCCGTCTTCTTCCGCTCGTTCTCTGCTTCTCCATTCCTGTTTCTCTCTTGCAGATTATGGAAGTAATCAATTCGGGCGTAATTCACAACAAGTTTGCCTATTACGGCAGCGTTTTCCTCCTCAGTATGATTATCTTCCTCTATTTTATGACAAGACTCAGCATCAAGAACTTTATCAAGAACGATAAGGTGCTCCTCGGCAAGCAGAGAAAGTTCATCATCGAAGAAAAGTCCATCACAACAGTAAGCTCTGACCATGTAAAGAACAACTACGCTTACAACCAGTTCATCGATGCTTACGAAATCAACGGTTACTTCCTTCTCTATGTGGATAAGGTTTCCGGTCTTGTTATCACAAAGCGTGATATGGAACAGGCTGACATCGAAAACTTCCGCACAATCCTCAAGAATGCTTACGGCAAGAAGTTCCAGATCAGAGGCAGAAAGTAATGATAAGCATTATATTCTATGTGGCGGCAGCAATCGTCGCCGCAGTGATGATTATTCTTGAAATCAGAGAATGGGTAATCAGAAAACGCAATAAAGGCCTTGAATTCAATGAGGTAAAGGTGATGGACAAGCGAATTGCCGTCATCGAAGGGGATGTGCATTATTACATCACATTCCGCCGCAAGGATGGTGCAGTCCGTGAATTTGAAGTGGACAGCGTCCGTTACAGCGAAATCGAAGAGGGCGAGGACGGCGAATTGTGCCTCGAGTTCGAGACGTTTACAGGAGAAAATCCTGCTGACTAAGGAGTAAATTATGTCAAACTTTGGTTTTAATCTTATCACATCATTGTTTCCGTTTATGTTTATAGGCGTTTTTGCTCTTGTGATGTTTGTTTTTATTTCCACATTCATCAAAGGCGCAAAGCAGAACAAGATAAACCGCAATTCCCCTACTCTCGATGTGCAGGCGAAGGTTGTTGCCAAACGAATGGCAGTAAGAGGCGACCACAGCCATACATATTATTATGTCACATTTGAAGTGCCAAGCGGCGACCGTATGGAGCTTCACGTTCAGGGCGCAGATTACGGCATGATGGTGGAAGGCGACAACGGTATTCTGCGTTTCCGCGGCACAGAGTTTTTAAGCTTTACAAGGAATTGATGTGTCACAAATAGTGACGAGAGATATTTTACGGAGAAAAATGTTAATATTATCTGCCTCTCTTTGATAAGGGAGGCAGAAAACGCAACAAAAAAGCACCCGCCCGGGGTGCTTCGTTGTCTGGTAATCAGAATCTTGTGGCAGTGACAAACTTTCTTGTCTCTTCCATAAAGGCTTCGGCAGATGCCGAAAGATGTCTGTTTTTAAGATATACAAAGTAAAGGCTTCTGTCCAGCTTGTCACTGTTGTAGTCGAAAGCGAGAACTTCGCCGCTGTCGATGATGTCCTGAGCGGCAACCTTCGATATGATGGCAATACCAAGACCATTCTTGACAGCCTGCTTTACACTTTCTGTACCCTGCATCTGAGCGATGGTATGCATCTGCTTAGGATCGATGCCGATATCACGAAGGAAATCTTCATATTCCTTACGTGTACCGGAGCCAGGCTCACGTGCGATGAATGGAGAGGAAAGGATAGCATTTTTGCTGATCATACTGTCCATATTCTGATAAAGCTCTGTGTTTGGAGTTATAATAGCCAGTCTGTCCTGGAAGAAAGGCTCGAAAACGCATGTGCTTTTTTCAAATTTTGTACCTGTAACGCCGATTTCCACATCCATGTTGATGACCTTCTGGATAACGTGAACGCTGTCATACTGCTTGACAGAGAAGAAAAGGTCCGGATGTTTTTTTGCAAGCTTGGAAAGCACCTTCGGAAGAATATACTGGGAAGGAACTGTGGATGCGGCAATTTCCAAAGAACCCTGAACCTGTGTGGAATAGGAACGGACTTCGTTTAATGCCCTGTCACGCTGAGCCAGAATTTCTGTAGCGTGGTTGTAGAAAATTCTGCCGGTTGCCGAAGGATATATTTCCTTTGTGGAACGAATAAGAAGCTGTACTCCCAGCTCGTTTTCCAGCGAGCGGATATGTGAGCTGATTGTAGGCTGAGAAAGATAAATCGCCTCAGCAGCCTTGGAGAAGCTTCTGTAACGGATTACAGCAACGAAAGCTTCAAGTTGAACGAAATTCATATTTTATATAAAACTCCTTGAGCTGTTATTGATTAAATCTATATTAACATATATTTCGATTTTTTACCACATTTATTGAAAAAATCTATAAAGCAAGGTTGAGTGATGAAGAAAATCGGAATTATCGGCGCTATGAGTGTATAAATTGAAAATTTACTGTAAAAATTACAGAAATAATGGAGATGATTCAGATGAAGGCTGAAATCGATAATGTTATTTTGTGCGGTGATACCTGCAATATAAATGAAATATCTTTCGCCCGGCTGAAAAAGGCGGCGCTGGATGTTGCCGGCAGCCGTACTCTTGACAATGCCGTCGCAGGTAGCACAGCCTGCGCAATTCTTACTGATAAAGGCAATATTTATACAGGTATCTCGGTAAATACTGTGGCTATGAATATATGCGCCGAGCAATCAGCCGTTTCCGCTATGGTTGCGGCCTGCGAAAGTCGTATCGAAAAGGTAATTTCGGTGGATAGTCGCGGCACAATATGCCTGCCTTGCGAAAAATGCCGTCAGCTTATGCTCAGCCTTTCGACTGAAAATGCAAAGGCTGAAATAATGACGTGTGAAGGCGAAATTGCGCTTCTGGCTGACATTACCCATTATAATAATGGTAAGGCTGAGAAAGTCCTTGAAAGCGAAAGACTTCGTCTTGTGCCGTTGACAACGGACAACGTGAGTGAAGTTTTCAACAGCTTCACCCCTGACATCACCACATATATGTTTCCTGCCGCCGCAAAGGATGTAAGCGAAACCGAAGCTTTTGTCAATATGACCCTTGATAAAATGAAAAAGGGCAGGGAAATTGTCTATGCTGTCCGCATTAAGGAAACCGATGAATTCATCGGTCTTGGCGGCATACATAATATAAAATCAGGCTGTCCCGAAATAGGAATATGGACTAAAAAATCCTCACATGGCAATGGATACGGCTTTGAAACTGTGTCACGCCTTATTGCCCACATAAGGGAGTGCATCCCATATGACCATATTCTCTATCCTGTCGACCGCCGCAATTATCCGAGCCGCAGAATTCCTGTGTTCCACGGCGGCAAGGCTATGAAGGAATACAATATAACAAATATGAGTGGCAACACTCTTGAAATCATTGAATACTGGATAAAATAATGAAGAGAAATATTTTAGGAAAAACAGGGATAGAAATCCCAGAGATTTGCTTCGGCAGTCTTACAATGTCACCTTGTCAGTATGGCTTCGATGCCGAAAGAGCAGGCGAGGTTATGGCATTTGCTGCCGAAAAGGGCATCAATTTTATTGATACAGCCCAATATTACCGCAATTACGATCATCTTCGTGCAGCGGTGAAAAAATCAAAGAAGGACCTTATTCTCACATCAAAATGCTATGCATATGAGTATGATATGGCAGTTGAGGCTGTCGAGCAGGCAAGACGTGAAATCGACAGGGATTATATCGACATCTTTATGCTTCATGAGCAGGAGAGTGAGCACACCCTCCGTGGTCATAAGCCTGCCCTCGATGCTCTCTTTGACCTTAAGGCAAAGGGAATTATAAAGGCTGTCGGCATTTCCACCCACTTTGTAGCAGGTGTTGAAGGGGCGATAAAGTATAATCTTGACGTTGTCCACCCTATGCTCAATGTGACAGGTCTCGGCATTTGTGACGGCACACGCGAGGATATGGAAAAGGCGATAGAAAAGGCATACAATGCAGGCATCGGCATTTATACAATGAAGGTCTTTGGCGGAGGTAATCTCTATAAGAGAGCAGCCGAGTGCCTCGATTATATCTTTGACTTCCCTTATAAGCAGGCGTTTGCCCTCGGTATGAAGAGCGAGCAGGAGGTCATTGACAATCTCGAGTACCTTGAAAACAGAAAGTTTACAGAGAGTTATAGCGTACAGGGCAAGCATATTCATATTGAAGATTATTGCTCTGGCTGCGGCAAATGTACACAGCGCTGTCCGCAGAAGGCTCTCTATATTGAAAACGGACGCTCAAACTGCAAAAATGAAATCTGTCTGCTGTGCGGATACTGTGCAGCGGCCTGCCCTGACTTTGCAATAAAGATTTTGTAACCATCCGTTTTTTGCCTCCCATTGTTAAGGGGAGGTGGCACACGTCAGTGTGACGGAAGGGTGTAGCTGTGTAACAGCGTCTATTTAATCAATTATAATTTTGTAACAATTTCCCCGAAAGATTAAAAATTGGAAAAAATAGTTACAATAATTTGTAACTATTTTGTTTGACTTTTGTAACTTTTTATGTTATACTATCGGTATAATGGAAAGGTTGGTACTATGGAAAACATTTTAACATATAAAGGTCATCCACTTATGAGAAGTGGTGACACAATTTACTACGGAAGCCTTGAAAATAAGTACGTTATCGTTATCAAAGTGCTTGAATCCAAGGATATGAACGATCTTAAGACAGCAACTAAGCTGACAATCGAACTCCAGCTCAACGATACAGATATCAGCGAGATGGACAGAGTAAAGAAGTCAGCATCAAGAACAAGCCTTTACGAAGCTATGGATATCGCAAATATCTGGCTCAACAAGGCCCTTAAGTAATTTGAGTAACCGCACAATCGGTCACTCGTAAGAAGTCACAAGTTACAGAAGTTACAAAAGCAAACCCAATTGTCACACAGATTCGGAGGAAAAGATGTTTAAAAAGGCAAGAACATTGCTTACTGCAGGTATTTTATCACTGTCGCTGATCATCTCTTCAGCGGCTCTCGATTCTCTTAAAGCAGGCGTTGTTACAGCTGGCGTTCTCAATCTGAGAGCAGAAGCTTCAACACAGTCTGAAATTCTCAAGAAGCTCCCTGAAAAGACAGACCTTTCTGTTTTTGATGAAAAGGACGATTTCTATCAGGTATCCGCTTCCGGCACAGTCGGTTATGTTTCCAAGGATTACGTTGAACTCAAGGACGTATGGAATGTTGATAACGGCGGCGGTGCAAAGGTTACAGCAAGCGCTCTCAACATCAGAAGCAAGCCAAGCCTTGAAGGCGACGTTATCGGCAAGATTTACGAAGGCGGCGTAGCTGAAATCATCGGCATCAATGATGGCTGGCTCAAGGTAAAGTATAAGGGCACAACAGGCTATATCAGCCCTGATTATGTTGAATACGTTGAACTTACAGAAGCTGATAAGGCTGCTCAGGAAGTAAGCAAGGGTCAGCAGGTTGTAAACAAGGCAAAGCAGTATCTCGGCGTTAAGTATGTTTACGGCGGCGCATCCCCAAGCGGTTTTGACTGCTCCGGTCTTACATCCTATGTATACAAGCAGTTCGGCATCAAGCTCAACCGTTCTTCTTCTGCACAGACAAGCAATGGTTATAAGGTTTCCAAGAGCGAACTTCAGCTCGGTGATCTCGTATTTTTCTCATCCCCAGGCAGCAAGTCTGTGGGTCATGTCGGCATCTATGTAGGTAACGGCAACTTCATCCACGCTGTAAAGCCTGGCAGAGCAGTAGAAATCGATACTCTCACATCCGGTTACTACAATACATATTACTGGGGCGCTCGCAGAGTTCTCTAGTATCAGCAATCAATACTTAAAACTGAATTATTAAACGGCTCATCTGATGATTACGCAGTTATACTTGTACTCAACAGATGGGTCGTTTTTTTGCGTATAAGCCTCCCCTCTCTTGACAATATCGACACTCGATGTTACAATATCGATAGAGGATATTATATAAATCCCTTGGCTCCCTCAGACGAGGGAGCTGGCAAAACCGCAGGTTTTGACTGAGGGAGTGAAATTATAAGATTACGTCGTAGACACTACACTTTTTCACTTTTCACTATAACTTATTACTTTAACTATAAAAAGAAAGGAGTGTTCCTATGGCAAAAAAAGCCTTTGAAGTATTTTCAGAAACAATGTATTATGTGCTGATGTCCTTTATGTCGGGAGAAAAATGCGGCATTGAAATCGCACAGTTCATCGAAGACCGTACAAAAGGACGCATCACCATCGGCCCGGGCACTCTTTACACCCTCCTTTCCAAGTTTGAAGAGGAGAAAATGATAGAAGAAACCGAGGTCATCGGCAGAAAACGTATCTATAAAATCACAGACAAGGGCAGGCAGATGTATAAGGAAGAATGGAATCGCCTTATGTTGTGTGTAATTGACGGAGAAAAGGAGGCAAATTATGAAGTATAAGGTCAAAATCATCCCTTGCAGTATGTTTGACACCGAGATTTTTGAAAACTGGGCATCCGATATGGCTGAAAAAGGCTGGGCGCTCAAGGGCATATGGAGTCTCTATGCTCTCTTCGAAAAGTGCGAGCCAAAGCGTATGAAATACCGTCTTGAGCCTAAGAAAGACCAGGAACAGGAATATCCAGAGCAGTCGGAACAGGATATGTATGAAAGCTTTGGCTGGGATTTTGTCTGCCGCTATTCCCGTTATGCATTTATCTGGCGTGCTGATGAAGATGCAGCAGAGATCCATACAGATACTGACATCCAGAGTGAAATATATAAAAATGTGCAGAAATCGGCATTGAAAAATATGGTTTTTTCCATCATTTCGGGTATTCTGATATGCGCTCTTATCGCATTTATGTGGTTTGGCGGCAACACACCGGTCATCGATATGGTGGAATCCGACCGCAGTCTTGCACTTGTTTTCATTTTTGCACTTTATCCTATACTGTGGTTTGACTGCGTATGGGATTATATAAAGGTGAAAAAGCTGCTCAGACGCCTCGAATCGGGCGAGCATCTGACCCACGATAAGAAATATTCCCGCTTCAATTTCTATCGCGTGCTGATTTTTATCCTGCTTTTTGCCGCAATTATATGCACATATTTTCTTCCGTTTTACGGCATTTATCGTTCGGGAAGCACAGTACACGACAAGCTTCGCGCTCCGGATTTCTATGTACTTCAGCTTGATGAAATCGAAGGAAAGGGCTTTAAGTACAACGCAAAATATGTGTACAACGGGCAGGATTACACCAACTTCAGCGTGAGAAATTGGTCGCCGCTGACTAATTTCTGGTATGAGATACATTCGGGCGGCGAGATTTTCGGTCAGTTCTGGAAACACAATGAAAAGCCTTACGAGCCGCAGATGGAGATAAAGCATTATGATTTGCGCCTTGGATTTATGGCTGACAGAATGCTTGATGACCTGCACAGGCAGACCTTCCGCATTGAAACTCTCGATTCACCTGAAGGCTTTGACCGAACAGAAATTACACATGACGGCATCGAGGAAGGCTATATGCTGAAGAATGACAGCGAGAATGTAACATGGGCGTTTGCCCGTAACGGCAACCGCGTTATCAGCGTATTTTATCGTGGTTATGCCGATTTATCTCAGCATTTTGACAAAATCGCAATGATGGTGGAGGTGAAATAGCATGAATATTTACGTTGCAAGTGCCTTTGCCAAGGAGGGTAAAGGAGGAAACAAGGCGGGAGTTATGGTGGAGAATATTTCGCAGACAGCCGCCGAAAAGCTTAATATTGCTAAGATAATGGGCTATTCCGAGACCGCTTTTGTGGGCAAATCGGATAAAGCCGATTTTAAGCTGGAATATTTCACACCTGCTGAAGAAGTCCCATTATGCGGTCACGCTACTATTGCCACATTTACAGTGCTTATTCAGCTTGGAAAGCTGAATAAGAATGAGTATACCATCGAAACAGGGGCAGGAATCCTGCGCATCAGACTGCAAGGCGATATGATTTTTATGGAGCAGAATTGCCCTGTGTTTTCGGAAAAATTATCGGCAGATGAGTTTGAAAATATAATAAATACTGCCGATATCGGCATAAATCACCCAATCCAGATTGTTTCCACAGGTTTGCGTGATATAATGCTGCCGATAGTGGACGAAAAGAATCTGTCGAATCTCACACCTGACTTTGCTGCAATGACCGAGCTGAGCAAGGTGAAAAATGTGGTGGGTGTCCACGCATTTGCGTTGAAAAATGATAATATAACTGCCGTTTGCCGCAATTTTGCGCCGCTTTATGACATAGATGAAGAGTCGGCAACAGGTACATCAAACTGCGCTCTTGCAGGCTACTTGTGGAATTACGGCATCCGCAAAAACAGATATGTTTTCGAGCAGGGTTACGAGCTGGGCTCACCGAGTGAAATCATTGTTGATATAGAGAGTGAAGATGAAAAAATAACAGCCGTGTTTGTGGGCGGCAAAGGATACATAAACGAAATAAGAACAATATAAATAAAAGGACGGGCAACCGTCCTTTTTATTTTGCAGAAATAATGGCGTAAATCGCAGGAGATTCTTCACATTCGTTCTGACATAGCAGGGGCGAGCATTGCTCGTCCATAACAAAAAAGCCATCCTGATGGATGGCTTGGGGATTTAGTTAGTCTGCCAGATACTTTCTTACAAGCTCCTGAAGGAGTTCATCTCTGTCGAGCTTGCAGATAAGACTTCTTGCGCCCATATGGTTTGTGATATAAGTAGGGTCTTCGGACAGGATATAACCAACGATCTGATTTATAGGATTATAACCCTTTTCACGCAAGGCATCATAAACGGTAGTCAGAACACGCTTCATTTCAAGACTATCGTCATCTGCAACAGAAAACTTTCTTGTTCCTTCGAACATATTATCTACCTCCGTGGAATAAATCGAATATACATTCATTATACCCCATTTTTTATAAATTGTAAAGAAAAAGTGAATAAAAATGAGGGAGAAATTAACCTCCCTCATTTTATTCAATTTCTACAAAAATTAACTTCTGAGAGCTGCGCCGCACTTCTTTTCGAGGTTGATAAGGGCTTTTCTGATAACCTTGTCAACTTCTTCATCTGTGATAGTGTGGTCGGAGTTTCTGAGTGTGAGAGAGAATGCAACGCTCTTCTTGCCTGCGCCAAGCTTTTCGTGACGGAATACGTCGAAGAGCTTTACATCTTCAAGCATCTTGCCGCCAACTTCGCGAATAGCGTTTTCAAGATGGATTACAGGAACGTCTTCGTCAACGAGAAGAGCAAGGTCACGTGTTGCAGCAGGGAACTTTGGAAGTGCCTTGTAAACCTTTTCGCCTTCGTGGAGCTGGAACATAACTTCTGTATCGATTTCAGCCATGTAAACTTCTGTATCAATGCCGTATTCCTTAGCGATAACAGGGTGGATCTGGCCGATTGTACCGAATACCTTGTCGCCTGTCATGATAACAGCTGTTCTGCCTGGGTGATACATCACATTGTCCTTGCATGGTTCGAATGTGAAGTTCTTGATGGAAAGAGCCTTGAAGAGAGCTTCAACAGCGCCCTTGATAGCAAAGAAGTCGCCTACGCCGTAGTTAGCCATTGTGAGAATCTTGTATTCGTCAGGAAGAACGCTCATATCAGCCTTGCCGTTTTCGTCGAGCTTTGGAGAGTATGTCTTTGCGATTTCAAAGAGCTTTACCATTGGAGCGTTGTAGTTATAGTTTCTTGCAACGATTTCGAGAGCAGAGTGAACAGATGTTGTTCTCATAAGCTTCTGGTCTTCGCCAAGTGGGTTCATGATAACTGTTGCGATACGCTTAGCATCGTTTTCAGCGAGATGGAGCTTATCGAATACCTTTTCACCGATGAAGGAAAGAGTCATCATTTCGGAATAGCCGAGACCCATGGAGAATGTCTTGATGTTCTTTTCGAACTTCTGAGCTTCTGTGTAGCCGCCCTGTGTTGTTTCACCTGCGTTGATTGTGGATGGAATCATATCATAGCCGTAAAGACGAGCAACTTCTTCTGCAAGGTCAGCTGTTCTTTCGATGTCATCACGGTAGAATGGAATCTTTGCCATGCCGTTTTCAACGAAGCATTCAACCATGTTAAGGTACTTGTCGATTTCTTCGTTTGTAAGCTGGATGCCGATGAGAGCATTGATCTTGTCATATTCAACAGGAAGAACTCTCTGCTGCTTTGGATTTGGATATACATCTGTGATGCCGCCTACAACCTTACCTGCGCCGAGCATTTCAACGAGTTCAAGTGCGCGCATGATTGCTGGAAGTGTCTTTTCAGCGTCAAGACCCTTTTCGAATCTGCCGGAAGCTTCTGTACGCATACCGAGCTTGCGGGATGTATTTCTGATGGAAACGCCGTTGAAGTTACCAGCTTCGAAAGCGATCATCTTTGTGTTTTCTGTGATTTCGGAGTTTGCACCGCCCATTACGCCTGCAACGCCGATAGCGCGTTCCTTGTCAGCGATAACGAGAGCATTTTCAGGAAGGTCACGCATATTGCCGTCGAGAGTTTCAATCTGTTCGCCTGGCTTTGCTGTACGTACAACGATTTCCTTGTCTGTGATGCAGGAATAGTCAAATGCGTGCATTGGCTGACCGTATTCGAGCATTACATAGTTTGTGATGTCAACGATGTTGTTGATTGGGCGGATGCCGCAGTCACGGAGACGCTGTCTCATCCACATTGGAGATGGCTCAATCTTTACATCCTTAACGAGAGCGCCTGTGTAACGTGCGCAGAGGTCGCTTTCGATCTTTACAGAGATATAGTCATGGATATTGCCTTCTGTTTCCTTGATTTCTGGTTCGTGACCCTTGAAAGGAAGACCGAATGTAGCAGCTGTTTCCTTTGCAAGACCGATAGCGGAAAGGCAGTCAGGACGGTTTGGTGTGATTTCGAATTCGAAGATGATTTCGTCAAGACCCATGTAAGGCTTTACATCTTCGCCGAGATTTGTTGGTTCATCGAATACGAGGATACCGTCTTCGATAGCATTAGGGAAGTCGTTGAGTGTAACGCCGAGTTCAGCAATGGAGCAGAACATACCGTTGGATTCTTCGCCGCGCATCTTTGTCTTCTTGATGCTGATGCCGCCAGGGAGCTTAGCGCCGTGGAGAGCAGCCGGAACATAGTCGCCAACCTTGAGGTTTGTAGCGGCTGTGCAGATCTGGATATTTTCTTCCTTGCCGATGTTAACCTGACATACAACAAGTCTGTCTGCAGCTGGGTGCTGCTTGATTTCTTCAACGCGGCCCATAACAACGTTGGAGAAAACATCGCCGAGGCAAGTGAAGCCTTCGACCTTGGAGCCGGACATAGTCATCTTGTGAGCATATGTCTTAGGATCGGCATTTACATCAACATATTCTTTAATCCATTTATATGGTATTTTCATTTTTATCCTCCTAAGTAGCCGCCGAACGAATCAAAGTGCGTTCAGCGGTGAGATATTTTTGTGTCAGAATGGCTAAAAGCCGCAGGCAATACTTTGTGTATTAACGAGGATTTTTAGGCATTATTGACGGAAAAAGAGCCACCGATGGAAGTGCTATTGATTTGGGAGGTGGCTACCCATAATTAGAACTGATTGAGGAAACGAACGTCGTTTTCGGAAAGGAGACGGATGTCGTCGATCTTATACTTTCTCATAACAAGACGTTCAAGACCCATACCGAAAGCAAAGCCTGTGTATTCATCAGGATCGATGCCGCATACTTCAAGAACCTTTGGATGAACCATGCCGCAGCCGAGAATTTCGATATAGCCTTCGCCCTTACAAAGAGAACAGCCCTTGCCGCCGCACTTGAAGCACTGTACGTCCATTTCAGCAGATGGCTCTGTGAATGGGAAGTGGTGAGGACGGAAACGAACCTTTGTATCTTCGCCGTAAAGACGCTTTGCGAAGAGCTCGAGTGTGCCCTTAAGGTCGCCCATTGTGATGCCCTTTGCAACTACAAGACCTTCAATCTGGTGGAAAACAGGGGAGTGTGTTGCATCCAGTGCGTCGGAACGGAAAACACGGCCAGGAGCAAGAATACGGATAGGTGGCTTCTTGTTTTCCATAGTTCTGATCTGCATTGGAGATGTCTGAGTTCTGAGAACGATGTTGTCAGAAATATAGAATGTATCCTGTTCATCTCTTGCAGGGTGTCCTTCTGGAATGTTGAGAGCTTCGAAGTTATAGTAGTCGAGCTCAACTTCAGGACCGTCAGCGATTGTGAAGCCGATACCTGTGAAGATGTCGCAGATTTCATCGAGAACGATGGATGTTGGGTGCTTCTTGCCGATTACAGGAGCTGTGCCAGGCATTGTTACGTCGAGAGCTTCGCGGGCAAGCTTTGCAGCAGTTGCCTTTTCTGTCATAACTGCCTTTGCTTCTTCGAGAGAAGTTTCGAGAGTCTGGCGAACTTCGTTTGCAAGAGCGCCGATAACAGGGCGCATTTCTGCATCGAGCTTACCCATCTGCTTGAGGATAGCTGTCAGTTCGCCCTTCTTGCCGAGAACATTTACTCTGATGGAATCGAGAGCTTCAAATGTGTCAGCAGCCTTGATGTCATTAAGTGTCTTTTCCAAGATACTTGTAAGTTGTGCTTTCATTGGTTTCTCCTTTATGACTTAGATAAATATTATTTATAAAAAAATAAGCCCCTGCCATAAGACAGGGGCGAAAAAACAAAAGTTTCCGTGGTACCACCCTGATT
>JAZUBN010000083.1:0-2704 GCA_045638565.1 Oscillospiraceae bacterium
CGCAGTTTGATCACGGTGACCAAGGGCCGAGCCCCTGGACCCCTTGTGTGTGGGGCAAGCTCACATTTAATATACGCTCTGCGAGCGGGGTGGTTGCCTTGAGGCAATCGAGGTATCTGCGATGCATTTAATATGGCGAAAGCCAATTCATTTTACATAGGAGGTTAATATGAAAATTTTTGGTACGCTCACGAGTTATGGTGAGCAGCTGTATGCCGACAGCGTGACAAACGGCACTGAAATCGAAATCACCCGAATTGCGGCAGGCTCGGGCGAAACTCCGCTGACTAACGAATACTTAGTCGACCACGAGATGTATCTCACCCTTTCAAGCGAAGTTATTGACGGCGAAACTGTCTATTACGGTCTTCTCAATATGGCTTCGGCGACAGAAAGCTTCACATTGCGTGAAATCGGCTTGTATGTGACAAAGAGCATTGTTCGCCTTTATAAGATTTACCGCCTTAGTACGCCGATTGAAATCGACAACACTCAGGACCACACAATCCGCTTTGTCTTCCGTGACCGTGATATCACAAACGAGATTTTTGACGGCTACGCAATGCCCGAAAGCATTGTGACTGTGGAAATGATGGACAAGCGTGTGGACGGAATTGCCCGTTACATCGATGAAACTGTCAATTTCTCCTGCTCGTATGACGGTCTTGATGCGGTTATCGCTTCCATTCCAAAGTGTGTGGAGAAAAATTACATTATCAATGTGACAAGCGCCACTGTGAATGATATAAAGCTTGAGGGCTTTTACGGCAAGGGCAGCATCACCATTGTGGGTTATGACAACAATCAGACTTCGGCTGAAAGCTACACAAGGGTTGAAGGCGGCGTGAAAATTGCCGATTGTACGGCGAAAATTGTTATCAATAAGATGAGACTGGTGTGCACCAGCTATTATGACAGCTCGCTGGACATTCACCGCAGTAATAATGTCACAGTCAGCCACTGCTCTCTCGGCGCTTCCAGCGAAGCCTATATTGCCCGTGTTTACGGCAGTACAGTCTTTTTCGAGTGCTGTTTCATCAGCGAAACAAAGGGCTCGGCTGTGCTGACCTTCAACGATATGAGCCACGTGAGATGGAGTTATCTCAAGGGCGAGATGTTTAACAGAAGCTTTATCGAGGACGGCACGGCTTTTGTGCGAGTCAACGGCTACAGCGATGTTGCTTTTCTCGATGAGCTGACAGAAAGCGGCATTTATTCGCTGACAGTCACTGTGAATAAGGGTTTCCTTGCCACAAATACAGGCAAGGGGACAGATATGCGCGTAAGAGCGTATTAGGGAAATTAAAGAAGCCTCCCCTTGTGAGGGGAGGGGGACCGCGTCAGCGGTGGAGGAGTAGTAACCATGCTTATCAGGATATTTTATTTCAACATTATGGCTTGATTCCACCTCATCCACCACCAAAGGTGGTCCCCCTTCTCCTACTGGAGAAGGCAGGAAAAGGAGTACAAATATGAAACTTTATCTTTACAACAAAAACAATCTTGAGCAGTTTATGGTGGTTTATGGCGAGGTGGAAGGTGGAAACTCCGTCTGGCTTGACGAGGGCGGAGTGATGCATCTTCCTGCCTTTATTGAGGCTTCCTCAAAGCCTGACCTTTCGGAAAAGCTTTTCCAGGAGGCGGCCATTCTCACCCCTGACACCGAATCCCGTCTTGCCGCCCTTGAGGAGGCTGTGGCAAGCCTTATTTACGGAGGTGAAATTTATAGTGCTCAGTAACATTGAAGCTATGCTCGTGCGTGTTATCCGCGCGAGAATGACAAGGGGCGAGGCTTTGGAGAATATTCTCGCCTCATACAGAAATCTTGACGACAAAACGAAAGAGAGGGTGCTTGTCTATGTGGAACATCATTAAAAAGCATATAAGCGTAAATTACGAAAAGAACGGCGCAAAGCCACGCTATGTGGTGGTGCACGATACGGGAAATGCATCGAAATCCGCCGATGCCATGGCACACTATAAGTATTTCTGCGATAAGACGGCAAAGGCAAGCTATAACTATATTGCCGACGAGAATGTGATTCTGGAGTGCGTACTTCCGCCCAATGCCGCATGGCACGCAGGTGTGGGCAAAAGCGGCATCCGCAAGGACGGAAAGAAGTCGGACATCACAAACTTCAACAGCGTAGGCGTTTCCTACTGCATCAATAAGGGCGCTGATATGAAAAAGGCTGTGCGAAACTGCGCCATTGCAGCGGCTCACGCCTGTGTAATGTATGATATTCCCCTTGAGAATGTGGTCCGTCATTATGATGTGACAGAAAAGATCTGCCCGGGCACTATGTACCGCAACGAAGTGGGCTTGGGCGAAAATGCCGTCCCTTGGGGCGACTGGCAGGCTTTTAAGAAGATGGTGGGTGATTTTATCACAGCCATGAAAGAGGCTCAGGGGCTTTGTGATGCGCTGGAAAACAAGGACGCAATTACAAACCGTGAATATTGGGAAAACGGCCTTGCCGGTGTGGGGGAAATTGACGTCAAGTGGATGAGAGTCATGCTTGCGAGAATGCTGGCGGAGTAAAATGCGAGGATGAATTGCCTTACGGCATGAATTGGCTTTGCCATGAATTGCGTAAACGCATGAATTGTTGCCTGCGGCAACATTAAGGTGTGACGGAGTCACATTTATTAGGGGACAACCCCTCCGTCACTGCGTGACACCTCCCCCAAGGTGAATTGACCG
>JAZUBN010000084.1:0-2657 GCA_045638565.1 Oscillospiraceae bacterium
CCCCTTGTGAGGGGAGGGGGACCGCTTGCGGTGGAGGAGTAGTAACCATTCTTATATCCGACAGTCATCCTCACCACTCTTATATCCACCTCATCCACCATCCTGCGGATGGTCCCCCTTCTCCTACTGGAGAAGGCTGACCCCATCTCCCCATTCTCAACCTATCATTTTTTGAAAAATCTCCATATTACACAAAAATATTTCTGAAAGTTCTACAAAAAAATAAATTTGCCTTTTTAGAAAACACGAGCAAAAGCGAGAAAACAAGAGCTTTTGAAAGTTCTCTCGAAAGTAAATTAAATTTTGCAAAAAAAGTGTTGACAATCGTGAAATGATGGTTTATAATGTAAAAGCACTTGAGAAAGTTAACCCATTTCCAGGTGAAAGATATTCAGTATTATTAAAATATTTAAGTTATAACAAGGAGCAACAACTATGTCAACTTATATGGCAAAAACAGAAAACGTTGAGCGCAAGTGGTACATCATTGATGCTGCTGGCCAGCCAATGGGCCGCGTTGCTGCAAAGGCAGCTGCTATCCTCAACGGTAAGCACAAGGTAACATACACACCACACGTAGACTGCGGTGATTTCGTAATCATCCTCAACTCCGAAAAGGCAGTTCTCACAGGCAAGAAGCTTGTTCAGAAGTACTACTACAGACACTCCGGTTATGTAGGCGGCCTCAAGGAAACACAGTATAAGACACTCATGGCTACAAAGCCAAACCTCGCTATGACACTCGCTGTTAAGGGTATGCTTCCAAAGAACTCTATCGGCCGTCATTCCCTCAACCGCCTCAAGGTATTTGCAGGCAGCGAACACACACACGCAGCTCAGCAGCCAACAGTTTGGGCAGAATAATTAGGGAGGTAAAGTAATAATGTATCAGCCAAAGAAAGCTTATTTTTACGGCACAGGCAGAAGAAAGAGCTCTGTAGCTAAGGTTCACCTCTTCCCAGAAGGAACAGGTAAGATCACAATCAACAACCGTGACATCGACAACTACTTCGGTCTTGAAACACTCAAGCTCATCGTTCGTCAGCCACTTGCTGAAACAAATCTTCTCGGCAAGTTCGACATCAACGTAACAGTTCTCGGTGGCGGCTTCACAGGCCAGGCAGGTGCTATCCGTCTCGGTATCGCACGTGCTCTCCTCAAGTTCGACGCAGAACTCCGTCCAGCACTCAAGAAGGCTGGCTTCCTCACACGTGACCCACGTATGAAGGAAAGAAAGAAGTACGGTCTCAAGGCTGCTCGTCGCGCACCACAGTTCTCCAAGAGATAGTTACTGCCCGAATGGGCGATTTCACACAGCACTCACAATTGTGGGTGCTGTTTTTTTATCTTTTTCTTCAAAAAACTATTGAAATATATTTTAAATTGACTTATGCTTAATTCAGGATATCCGAAATACAACTGAATCGAAAGCGAGATATTTACTATGACCCGCGATGAATTACATAATCTTATAAAAGAGCAGCAGCCTAACATCTGTCAGGTTGCGGCATATAAAAAGGTCGAAAAGGTATATTCCGACTGCTGGAATGACTACAAAGCTGACGACTGTACCCACATCATGTCGGCAACCAAGAGCATTATTGCTCTGCTTATCGGCATCGCCCTGGACAAAGGGCAGATAAATAGCATTGACGACAAGGTGCTTTCCTTCTTCCCTCACTATAAAATCAAGCGTGGCGAAAAGACTATCCACGATGTCACCATCCGTCATCTGCTGACAATGCGCGCTCCTTACAAATGCAAGGGCGACCCTTGGACAAAGGTCTGTTCAAGCGACAACTGGACATATGCTTCCCTCGATTTTCTCGGCGGCAGAAAGGGGCTCACCGATGAATTCAATTACCAGACCGTCTGCCTTCACATTCTTTCAGGTATTCTTCACGCGGTTACGGGAATGAAAACTGTCGACTATGCCAACGAATTTCTTTTTGCTCCGCTTGGCATTGTGCCTCACGTAAATTATGAGGCGAAAACTGCCGAAGAGCACAAGCATTTCACCATCAGCAAGACACCAAAGGGGCAAATATGGTTTTGCGACCCCGATGGACTTGGTACACCCGGCTACGGCTTATGTATGTCGGCTGAAGATATGGCAAAAATCGGCGTTATGTGTCTTAACAAAGGCGTTTTCGATGGAAAACGCATAGTTTCTGCCCATTGGATTGAGGAAATGACAAGTCCGCGTATTGTGGAAAGCGATAATTTCCGAGGCATGGAGTACGGATATCTGTGGTGGATTATCGACGTTGAAAAGCATATTTATGCGGCTATCGGCAATAGCGGCAATGTAATTTATGTAAATCCCGAAAAGGATATCGTGGTGGCGGTGGCGTCTTATTTCAAGCCGACCATATTCGACAGAGTGGATTTCATTCAGCAGTATATCGAGCCGTTTATTGCAGAGTAACAAATTCCAAAACAGCACCTGCGTCTGCGAGTGCTGTTTTTTATTGTCCTTTCCTTTTCCTTATTTCTGTGGTATAATGGTATCAATTCGATAAACTTGAATTTATCTAACTGTCAGAGGATGTTAATTGGGAATATTTAATAGAACATATTAAGCAAAATATAAATTTAGAGGTTTTTATGGTAATAAGGTTAGCAACGAAAAATGATATTGAGATAATCGTAAAACT
>JAZUBN010000085.1:0-2048 GCA_045638565.1 Oscillospiraceae bacterium
TGAACTTTCAAGAGCTGATGCGCTTGAACTAATGAAGGATGAGCCATACAAAACAGAGCTCATCAATGAATTGCCGGAAGGCGAAGTTATTTCTTTCTACAAGCAAGGTGAGTTCACGGACCTTTGTGCAGGCCCTCATATGAACTATACATCAAAGCTTAAGGCGTACAAGCTTCTTAGTGCTACAGGTGCTTACTGGAGAGGTAACGAGAAAAATAAAATGCTCCAGAGAATTTATGGTACTGCATTCAAAACAAAGGATGAACTAAGCGCACATCTTGAACAGCTTGAAGAAGCAAAAAAACGTGACCACAACAAGCTTGGCAGAGAACTTGAACTATTCACAACTGTTGATACAATCGGACAAGGTTTGCCGATTCTGCTTCCAAAGGGCGCAAAAATTATTCAATTATTGCAACGTTGGGTAGAAGATGAAGAACAAAAGCGTCGTTGGCAAATGACAAAAACTCCGCTTATGGCAAAGAGTGACCTTTATAAAATTTCAGGACACTGGGGACACTACAAAGATGGTATGTTTGTAATGGGTGACGAAGAAACAGATGATGAAGTATTTGCACTTCGTCCTATGACTTGCCCATTCCAGTATCAGGCATTCTTGAACAGAGGTCGTTCATACAGAGATTTGCCAATGCGTCTTAGCGAGACTTCAACTCTATTCAGAAATGAAGCATCAGGTGAAATGCATGGTCTTATAAGAGTCCGACAGTTTACAATTTCAGAAGGACACCTTATGTGTACACCTTCACAGCTTGAATCAGAATTTAAAAACTGTCTTGAACTTACAAACTATATGCTAAAAACATTGGGCTTGTATGAAGATGTTTCATACAGATTCTCTCAATGGGATCCTGATAACACAGAAAAGTACATCGGCACACAAGAACAATGGGACGAAGCACAGGGTGCAATGAAGACTATATTGGATGACCTTGGCATAGATTATGTGATTGGTGTAGGCGAAGCGGCATTCTATGGTCCTAAGCTTGATATTCAAATCAAGAATGTACATGGTAAAGAAGACACACTTATAACAATACAAATAGACCAGATGCTTGCAGAAAAGTTTGGTATGGAATATGTTGATAGCGACGGAAAGAAGAAGAATCCGTATATTATCCACAGAACTTCAATAGGATGCTACGAAAGAACTCTGGCACTACTTATCGAAAAATATGCAGGTGCATTCCCACTATGGCTTGCTCCGGTACAAATCAAACTTCTTCCGATTGCGGACAGACATCTTGATTATATGTATGAAATCAAAGAAAAACTTGAAAAGTCAGGCATTATAAGAGTAGAAATTGATGACAGAAGCGAAAAGCTTGGCTACAAGTTAAGAGAAGCTCAGCTTGAAAAAGTGCCATATATGCTTGTTGCAGGTGATAAGGATATTGAAAATAATGTTGTTGCTGTTCGTTCACGTAAAGAGGGTGACAAGGGTACAATGACTATTGAAGAGTTTATTGAAATGGCACTCGAAGAAATAAACACCAAGAAACTTTAATTTTCACAATTATAGCACCTCATGAATAATATACCTTGAGGTGATATATATGCGTATCGGGCTTGGTGAAAGATTTCGATGGCGAAAAATTCTCACGATTTCTGTTGTCATATTAGTGTTTGTGTTGCTTGGAGAGATTATAAGAAGACTTGAAATAAATTTTCTTTCTTCAGCGGAACAATATGTCTGCATACAGGCAACACAAATCATAGACAAATGCATTGCACAGGAATTTTCAAAAACAAATTCTGATATGCTGCAGCATTTTAATGATAATTCTGTGATAACTGATACAGTGGCTATAAACAGATTGCGTTCACAGGTGATATCGTCTGTACAGAATGCACTTGAGGCGGAATTGGATGGTACAGTATATGTCCCTATAGGAACTATATTCGGTCCGTCATTATTCCATTCGTATGGACCTGATGTTCCGGTCAGTATTCGACCAGGAGGATATGTTACATCCGAGATAGATGAAGATTATAAATCGTGTGGAATAAATCAGGTTAAATATTCAATG
>JAZUBN010000086.1:0-3476 GCA_045638565.1 Oscillospiraceae bacterium
CCTGCGGATGGTCCCCCTTCTCCCGCCGGAGAAGGCTATAAATCTTTCAATTCATGCCGAAAGGCAATTCATTCAAATCATAACCACTATACAGGAGAAAAATATATGACATCAAGAGAACTTATGGAAAACATCGTCAAGATTGCTGACGAAAGAAAGGCTGTGGAAATCACAGCTATCGGTGTTGAAAACCACACAACACTTACAGACTACTTTGTCATCATGACAGGTACTTCCAACACACATATCCGCGCGCTTGCTGACCACATCGAAGAAAACCTCACACGTCAGTTCGGCGAAGAACCACACCACGTTGAAGGCGTAACATCCAACTGGGTGCTTTTGGACTATTCCTCCGTTGTTGTCAATATCTTCGCACAGGACGCAAGAGAACTTTTCGCTCTCGAAAGACTCTGGGCAGACGGCACAGAAATTGATATTTCCAATCTTATTAAGCCTAACTAAAATTCTTGCCTCCCCTTATGAGGGGAGGGGGACCGCTTTAGCGGTGGAGGAGTAGTAACCATTCTTAATACTATAGGTTTTATCTCCTCCCACCACAGCTTGGTTCCACCTCATCCACCATCCTGCGGATGGTCCCCCTTCTCCAACAGGAGAAGGCTTAACACAGCAAAACTATTCCATCAAGGAGTTTTTCTAATATGAAATACGATTACACAGCCATTGAGAAAAAATGGCAGAAAAACTGGGAGGACAACAAGGCATTCGCTGCAAAGAATGACTTCACACTCCCAAAGTACTATGCACTCGTTGAGTTCCCATACCCATCGGGCGCAGGTTTGCACGTTGGTCACCCACGTTCCTACACAGCTCTTGACATCGTAGCACGTCTCAAGAGAATGCAGGGCTTCAATGTTCTCTACCCAATGGGCTGGGATGCATTCGGTCTTCCAACAGAAAACTTTGCTATCAAGAACAAAATCCACCCAACAGAAGTTACAAAGCAGAATGTTGCACGCTTCAAGAGCCAGCTCCAGTCTCTCGGTCTTTCCTTCGACTGGGACAGAGAAATCAACACAACTGACCCTAAGTACTTCAAGTGGACACAGTGGATTTTTATCCAGCTCTTCAAGAAGGGCCTTGCTTATAAGTCCACAATGCCTGTAAACTGGTGTACATCCTGTAAGTGCGTTCTCGCCAACGAAGAAGTTGTTGGCGGCGTATGTGAACGCTGCGGCTCTGAAGTAGTCCGCAAGGAAAAGAGCCAGTGGATGCTCAAGATTACAGAATACGCTCAGCGCCTCATCGACGACCTCGACGAAGTAAACTATGTTGAAAGAGTAAAGACTCAGCAGAAGAACTGGATCGGCCGTTCCACAGGCGCAGAAGTCGACTTCAATACAACAGAAGGCGACAAGATGACAATCTATACAACACGTCCAGACACACTTTTCGGCGCAACATATATGGTTATCGCTCCAGAACACCCATATGTTGAAAAGTGGAAGGATTCCCTCAAGAATTACGATGAAATCGTAGCATATAAGGAAGCAGCAGCAAGAAAGTCCGACTTTGAACGCGCTGAAATGAACAAGGACAAGACAGGTGTCTGCCTTGACGGCGTTCGCGGCATCAACCCTGTAAACGGCAACGAAATTCCAATCTTCGTTTCCGACTACGTACTTATGACATACGGTACAGGCGCTATCATGGCTGTTCCTGGTCACGACGACCGTGACTATGCTTTCGCTAAGGCATTCAACCTCCCTATCATCGAAGTTGTCAAGGGCGGCGATATCGAAAAGGAAGCATTCACAGACTGCGAAACAGGCATTATGACAAACTCCGGCTTCCTCGATGGTCTTACAGTTGAAGAAGCTAAGGAAAAGATTGTTGAATTCCTCGCTGAAAAGGGCGTTGGCCATCCAAAGGTCAACTATAAGCTCCGTGACTGGGTATTCTCCCGTCAGAGATACTGGGGCGAACCAATCCCTGTAATCCATTGCCCACACTGCGGTCCTGTTACAGTTCCTGAAGATCAGCTCCCACTCACACTCCCTGATGTTCCATCTTATGAACCAAACGAAAACGGCGACTCTCCACTTGCTGACATCGACGAATTCGTAAATACAACTTGCCCTGTCTGCGGCGCTCCAGCTAAGCGTGAAACAGACACAATGCCACAGTGGGCAGGCTCCAGCTGGTACTTCCTCCGCTATGCAGATCCACACAATGAAGATGCTCTCGCATCCAAGGAAGCTCTCGAATACTGGACACCTGTTGACTGGTACAACGGCGGTATGGAGCATACAACACTTCACCTCCTCTATTCCCGCTTCTGGCATAAGTTCCTCTATGACATCGGCGTAGTTCCAACAAAGGAACCATACGCAATGCGTACTTCCCACGGTATGATTCTCGGTGAAGGCGGCGAAAAGATGTCCAAGAGCCGCGGCAATGTTATCAACCCAGACGATATCGTAGCAGAATACGGCGCTGACACATTCCGTCTTTACGAAATGTTCATCGGCGACTTTGAAAAGGCTGCTCCATGGTCCTCCACATCCATCAAGGGCTGTAAGAGATTCTGCGACAGAACATGGGCTCTTCTCGATATGGTTCAGGAAGGCACAGAGTTCTCCGAAAAGAACAAGCGCGAAATCCACAAGGCTATCAAGAAGGTAACTGACGATATCCTTAACCTCCGTTTCAATACAGCTATCGCAACTCTCATGGGCTTGCTCAATACATTCTATGAAAACGGCATCAACAAGGCTGAACTTGATACATTCCTCAAGCTTGTGAACCCATTTGCTCCACACATCACAGAAGAAATGCACGAAATCATGGGCGGCACAGATATGCTCGCTCACGCAGCATTCCCAATCCACGATGACGCTCTCACAGTAGACGAAAGCGTGAAGGTTGCTGTTCAGGTTAACGGCAAGGTTCGCTCTGTAATCGAGCTTCCATTCGACTGCGACGAAGAAAAGGCAAAGGAAATCGCATTCGCTGACCAGAAGGTAATTAACTTCCTCGAAGGCAAGAATGTTGTAAAGACAATCGTTGTAAAGAATAAGATTGTAAACATCGTTGCTAAATAAAATATTCCCCATTGAATAAGTCCAAAAGCCATCCGCAAGGGTGGCTTTTTGTTTTATCCCCAAAGCCTTCCCCTTGAGGGGAAGGTGCCGAGGAACGAGGCGGATGAGGTGTAGCCGCAGGCGTTACCTATCAAATGTGACTTGTCACACCGCAATTCTTCACTATTCACTTAACCAAACGGAACGTCGAGGGCGCCGTTCCCTACAAATGCGGTACGTCATAAATGCCGTACCCTACGTACAATCCAATGTAGGGGATGGCGCTTGCCGACATCCCGCACTTATAAAACACCTCAACGTTTGCCTTGCAAACATATCGCATTTTCTGCCTCCCCTTGTGAGTGGAGGAGTAGTAACCATTCCCACCTTAATATAGCCTTAATCCACCTCATCCACCGCTGATGCGGTCCC
>JAZUBN010000087.1:0-20342 GCA_045638565.1 Oscillospiraceae bacterium
AACAAGCAGGCTTGTCGGGGACCCCATTATCGGGGAGGGGGACCACCGAATGGTGGTGGAGGGGTTGTAAAAACTGACACCATAAAAAATATCAAAACTGACCATTTCAATGGGTACAGTTTTATTATATAATATAACCAACATAAAGTAAAGAAGGAAAAAATTATGAACAACAAGAAAAACTCAATTTACCCTCTCGTGTTCGTCGGCATGATGGCTGCTATCATTTATGTGGCAACTGTCTACATCCGTATCGAAATCCCAACACCAACAGGTCCAACCAACCTTAAGGTCGCAAACATCCTCATCCTCCTTGCAGGTATGATGTTTGGCGGCGTTTACGGCGGTCTTGCAGGCGGCATCGGCTCTATGCTCTTTGACCTTACAAACCCTGCATACATCTCCTCCGCACCATTCACTCTGGTATTCTTCTTCACAATGGCTTTCGTCTGCGGCAAGATTGCAAACGCACGCGGCAAGAACGGTCTTGATACAAAGCAGAATATCGTGGCTGCAATCTGCGGCGCAGGCTCCTATTGGTGCCTCTATATCGGCAAGAGCATCATTTCCCTTGTAATTCAGGGCTCCGCTTTTGTTCCTGCTGTTATCGCAACTGTGCCTAAGATGGTGACAAGCGGTACAAACGTAATCATCGCAGTTGTATGCTCCGTGCTCCTCGCTGTGCCTATGAATAAGGCACTCAGCCGCGCAGGTGTATTCAATAAGATGGACAAGAGATAAAGATACATAATCAAAAAGGACGGAATTTTCCGTCCTTTTACTTTTTTGACTTGAGATATGTCTTTACGAATAAAAATGCGAAAAGCGCAACACCGATAACTACGCCTAAAACCGGTGCTGTCATAAAAAGTCCTCCCGTATTTGATAATATAATTATATCGCGGATAAAAATTATGTCAAGCCACCTGTGGGGGTGTGAATCAGGAGGAAGGCTGAAAAAGTCCATGTCATTCTGAACGAAGTAACTTCCCGCGGCTTGTGGAAAGTTGACAATCTATTTGCAAATTGATATAATATGATAAAGAAGTGTCCGCCACTTTTATTGAAAGTGAGGTGAACGATATGAAAAAAATCATCTGCGCGATTCTGATTGTCGTCTGCGTATTTTTCCTGTTTCGCACCAATGACAAAACTGCGGAAAAGCAGACCTTTGAATTTGAAGAACTACCTGAGTTTGTCCGCAAAATTGAGCAAATTCCAGACGATGCCGATTTCATCTTCCACTTCCGTCACAGAGTGTTCCTCACAAGCAATGAAGAGCTGTTCCTCGAAAAATACGGCGGTACCCGCTGTGAAAAGGTGGAGAAACTTCAGATAGGGCATAAAGATATGTTCGATGTCCGCACATATCGCGTTGCAAATGAGGAAGAAAGGGATATTGTTTTTAAATCCAAGGAAGACCTTGAGTTTACCGATATGCACGTCGAAAAGGTGATGCCGGGCGGCGATGCATATTATGCCGAGTTTTATTGGGGCGATGAAGCGGCAGTGCTTCATTTTTCGGCAGATAACGGCAGCATATTTGAGGATGTAGTAAAAGACGGTGAGCGTCAGGTCACATGGGTGCAGTTCAAAGCTCCGCATGCAAAGGAAGCCTGTGAATTGTTCGAAAGTCTGTATAAAAATTAAAACAAAGCCGCCCATTGCGGGCGGCTTATTTATTTTCAATATTTTTCACAAAAAGTATGGAAATCTTATTTCAATTATGATACAATATTCATAATGAAATTTATATTCCGAAGGGAGAAATATATATGAATAACGAAATGCTCGTAAAACTCGGCGAAGTTATGAAGAAGGACAATGTTGACGCTTTGATGGTCGCACCAGGCAACGATATGGTGTTCCTTCTTGGCACATCCACACATCTCTGCGAAAGATTCCAGGCTCTCATCATCAAGAATGACGGCGATTATTTCTATATCTGCAACCTTCTCACAGTTGACGAAGCCAAGGATATGATCCCTGGTCACGATGTTTACGGCTGGTTTGACGGCGAAGACTTTACACAGGTTGTAAAGAAGGCATTTGAAGAACACGGTCTCAGCGGCAAGACTATCGCTGTAAACGGCGCAGTTCGCGCATTCAACGTATGCAAGATGGTTGAAAAGCTCGACAATAAGTTTGTCAACGGCAAGGATTATCTTGAAGAAACACGTATTATCAAGACTCCTGAAGAACTGGAAAATCTCCGCAAGGCTTCCCTCATCGCTGACAAGGCATTTGAAGAAATCGTAAAGTTCATCAAGCCTGGCATGACAGAAGGCGACATCGTAAATAAAATCAAGGAAGTTATGCTTGCAAACGGCGCTGACTCTGCAGGCGGCGGTATTGTTGCACGCGGCGAAAACGCAGCTCTCCCTCACTACGGCGGAAAGAGTGGCGTTGTCAAGGAAAAGGACATCGTTGAAATGGACTACGGCTGCACATATAAGGGTATGTGGTCTGATATCACAAGAACAGTCTTCGTTGGCGAGCCAACAGAACGCGAAAAGTTGGTTTATAATACAGTTCTCGCTGCAAATCTTGCAGGTATCGAAGCTGCTAAGAGCGGCGCATACATCCCGGATGTTGAAAATGCTGCACGTAAGGTCATCGCAGATGCAGGTTTCGGCCAGTATTTCACACACCGTCTCGGTCACGGTATCGGCTATGCAGGCCATGAAGCTCCATACATCACAGGCGTTACACAGAGAAATCTTGAACCTGGTATGGCATTCTCCATCGAGCCGGGTATCTATATCAAGGACGAAATCGGCGTAAGAATCGAAGATATCGTTATAATCAATGAAAAGGGCGAAACAGAAGTCATCAACCACGCAACAAAGGAAATGATCATCATCAAGTAAGATGTGGTTACATAGAAAAAGCACTCCGAAAGGGGTGCTTTTTTCGTAGTATGGAGCATACATATAATCGAGGTGATTATATGAAAATTGCGGTGGTTGGGTTTGGAAATTTGGGTAAAGCGGCGGTGAAGATTGTGAAAAATACGCCCGATATGGAGCTTTTTGGGGTATTTTCGAGGAGAAATATTGAAAATACGCTACCTTTGAGGGATATTCTGAAATACAGAAATGATATTGATGTGCTTATCCTTTGCGGAGGGAGTGCTGCGGATTTGCCTCATATGACGCCGTTTCTGGCTGGGCATTTCAATGTTGTCGACAGCTTTGACACCCATGCCGACATAGCAAAACACCACGAAAATGTGGACAAAGCGGCAAAAAAGAGCGGCAAAACCGCCCTTATCTCCTGCGGCTGGGACCCTGGGCTGTTTTCGCTTATGCGAATCTATGCCAATGCCATTCTGCCCGACGGCAAAACAAAAACTTACTGGGGCAAGGGGGTAAGTCAGGGACATTCGGATGCTATTCGGAAAATTGACGGAGTAGTTGATGCCAGACAGTACACAATTCCGATTTATGACTATGAGGGCGATAATCCCCACAAAATGCATAGGCGCGAGTGCTTTGTTGTGGCTGAAAATAATGCCAATAAGGATGAAATTGAAGCAAAAATTAAGACTATGCCAAACTATTTTGCAGGGTACGATACTGTGGTGCATTTCGTTTCTCTTGATGAATTGCAGCAAAATCACAGCGGCTTCCCTCACGGCGGCAGGGTGATTGCCGATAATGGCGAAAGCGCTATGGAATTGCGGCTGAAACTCAATTCAAACCCCGATTTCACAGCTTCGGTTTTAGTCGCCTGCGCTCGTGCAGCATACAGGCTGAATAAGGATGGTAAAACAGGGGCCTTCACTATGGCAGATGTGCCGGTGGGGTATCTGGCGAGGGGTGACGTTTTTGATATAATGTGAAAATAAAAAAGGCTTCCCCTTGAGGGGAAGCTGTCGAGCATAGCGAGACTGATGAGGTGGTGCCGAAGGCATATTAAATAAACGCTGCAAGGCAGCTACACCTCATCCGCTTCACTTCGTTCAGCACCTTCTCCTCAAGGGGAAGGCTTATTTCTTGCATTTATTCTTCCTTATGGAAATAGGCATACACATTATAGGCGATTTTTTCGGGGATGATTTCACTTAATTCGCTTATGCTTGCGTTTCTGATAGCCGTTATCGTCTTGAAATGGCGGAGAAGTTTTGCCTTGCGCTCTTCGCCGATGCCGTCGATGTTGTCGAGGGTGGATTTGGTCAGCTTTTTACTGCGTAAAGTCTTGTTATACTCGATGGAAAAGCGGTGGACTTCGTCCTGAATTCGCGTGATAAAGGCGAAAACAGGAGGCTTTGTATCGATGCCATACAAATTGCCGTCGGCGTCGGTCAGCTCTCTTGTGCGGTGCTTGTCGTCCTTGACCATGCCGAGAAGCGGAATGTCGATGCGCTTTTCCTCGAAAACTTTAGCGACAGCGCGGACCTGTCCTATGCCGCCGTCGATGAGGAATAAATCGGGCAGAGGCAGGAAGTTTTCGTCGCCGTTCAAGGCTCTGTCAAGTCTTCTTCCAACAGCCTCCTGCAGAGAGGCATAGTCGTCGCCTCCCTTGGCTGATTCGATTTTGAAACGCTTATACGCCTTTTTCAGCGGTTTACCGTTTTCAAAGACAACCATACCGCAGACCGTCATATCGCCTGCATAGTGGGAAATATCGTAGCTTTCGATGCGAGTTGGCTCAAAACCGAGCATTTCTGTCAGCATTTCAAGAGATTTGAGATGCTTTTCACCCAATTTTTCTCTGAGTTCAAGCTCCTTGCGTGCATTGTCGAGAGCGAGAGTCACCTGAAAACGCTTTTCACCCTTCTGCGGCACAGCTATATTGACCTTGCGGTTTGCCACGTGGGAAACGTATTCGCCCAGAGCATCAAGGTCGAGCTCGTGGGACAGAATTATATTTTTAGGCGCGAAGCCCTGGGCCTCGTAATACTGCTTGATGAAGCTTTCCATAACTTCGTTTGCATCGTTTTCATCGCAACCATCGAAGAAGACAGCCTCTTTGTCGAGGAGTGTGCCTGCAATATAGCTCATTTTGACTACGCAGGCGCGCATATTGAGGGTGGAGTAAGCGATGATGTCGGTGTCAACAAGGCTCTTGGAAAATACGCCCTGACCCTGACTCATCTTTTTGAGAGTGATAATCTTATCGCGGTATGATGCCGCCTTTTCAAACTCAAGGTCTTCCGAGGCCTTGAGCATTTTTTCTTCGAATTCTTCCGTTAAGCCTTCATACTTGCCATCGAGAATTCTGCCTGCTTTATCGAGAAATTCGGCATACTGCTCTGCTGAAATATCCCCCTTGCAGACGCCCATACACTTTTCCATATGATAGTTAAGGCATGGACGAGCCTTGCCGAAGTCACGTGGGAAAACCCTTGTGCAGGTCGGCATCTGGAAGATGGTATGAACAAGGTCGAGAGCCTTGTATGCCTGACCACGGCTGCTGAAAGGCCCGAAATATTTCGCCTTGTCACGCAGTTTGCGGTTTACGACTTCGAAACGGGCATAAGGCTCAGAGCCAAGGCGGACGAAAGGATAGCCCTTGTCATCCTTGAGCAGAATGTTATACTTCGGCTTGTGCTGCTTGATAAGCTGGGATTCCAGCAAAAGAGCATCGAATTCTGTCTTTGTCACAACATAGCGGAATGTATCGATGCGGCGAATCATCTGCAGAGTCTTTTCGTTGTGGGAGGAAAGATTTACAAAATAGGAGCTGACTCTGTTTTTCAGATGCTTTGCCTTGCCTATATAGATTATAGTGCCCTCTTTATCCTGCATGATATAGACACCGCTGTCCATCGGCAGAAGCAGGGCTTTTTCCTTTAAGTCTTCGTACATATCGGTTACCTCGTAAGCGATGAAATGAATCGTGAAGCATCGCGGAGCGTGGTCTTGTTAAGAGCGTATATTATGCTCTGCCCCTCTTTACGCGAATATACAAGCTGAGCTTCCTTCAGAAGTGAAAGATGATGGCTTATGGAAGGCTTGCTTATTCTGAAATGCGAGGCGATATCGCCGGCGTTCATTTCTCCGCCGTGGAGAAGTGTGAGAATATCACGCCTTGTTTTGTCGGAGAGTGCCGACCATAGCTTATCCATAACAGTGCTCCTTTATTTCGAACTTTATCTAATTAAAGTATAAAATCATAAAAAATTTTTGTCAAGGTATTTTATGCATTGAACGGGTAAAAATAAGCTTGTAAAATAAAATCAAGGAGAAAATTATGAGCTTTTTGAAATGTTCAGTTACACAGTGTATTCACAATGAAACAGGCAAGTGCTGCCTCGATTCAATCAAGGTTGCAGGCGACCATGCAGCATCTTCCCCTGAAACATCATGCAAATCCTATCAGAAGCGTGGCGAAGGCGCAATGAACTATGTATCCCACGGCGCTCCGGGCGCAGAAACCTATATCACTTGTGAAGCTGTAAAGTGCGCATACAACACAAATAAAAAGTGTGAAGCTGACAGCGTTGCCATCACAAAGTGCGGCGCTTCTTCCGAAGACAGATGCGAATGCACACAGTGTGAAACTTACAGACATCAGTAAAAAAGAGAGCCCTGTAAAAGGGCTCCCCTACATAATATAAAGACCTTGCTCTCACGGTCAGTATATGCAATATGATTACTGGTCTTCGCCGAAATCACGGATATATGCTTCGGCCAGCTTTTCTGCCCAGTCGGAAACAGGCTCAAGCTTGCCTGTGAAGAAGCGGAGTGTCTTTGGCTCGTGTGTGAATCTCAGACCGCCGATGAGATGACGATGGTCATAGAGCCATTTTACTCTGTCGATGACATATTCTGTCTGTGAAAGGGTGAAAACTCTTCTTGGGAAGGCAAGACGAATCATTTCAACCGAAGCTATACGCTCACTGCCGTCAGGATTGCGTTCTTCAGACATAGTGCCGCGTTCCATACCACGGATGCCGCCGCAAATGTAAAGGGCCGCTGCCAGCGCGCCTGCAGGATACTGTTCGGCAGGAATGTGGCTGACAAACTGACGGGCGTCAATATGGGCGCCAAGACCGCCGCCCGGGGTGACAACAGGGATACCGAGATTATCCAGCTGAGTTACACAATGATTGATAAACTGAGGTCCTTGGGAAATTACGTCCATATCCATTGTTTCGTCAAAGCCGATGATGAGAGCTTCCATTTCCTTGACAGACATACCGCCGTATGTGAGGAAGCCTTCGAACATTGTGACAAGATCTTCCATCTCGTGGAAAAGCTTTTCGTCACGGACGAGAATACCGCCGCCGCGGGCAAAGCCAAACTTTCTTGCCGAGAAGTAAATAATATCAAAAAGGTCGGCAATCATACGTGTTATCTCGCGGATTGACTTATCCTTCATGGAATCTTCGCGTGTCTTTATAAAATAAAGATTGTCCTGAAGGAGAGATGCATCGAGAATGGTTGTGATGCCGTACTCACGGGCGATTTCTGTCGCCGCCTTCATATTTTCGTATGAAACAGGCTGTCCGCCTATGAGATTTGTGCCTGCTTCAAGGCGGAGATAGGAAATGTTTTCCACGCCTTCCTTTTCGATGCAGGCACGGAGCTTGCTGAGATCGATATCACCCTTGAAAGGCAGATCGCTTTTTGGGATAAGACCCTCATCCTTGATAAGTTCTTCAACTCTGCCGCCAAGGCGTGTTACATGGGCTTTGGATGTTGTGAAGTGGTAATTCATAATGGCGACAGAGTCTGGCTTTACGAAATGCTGGGCGATGATGTGCTCACAGGCTCTGCCCTGATGGGCGGGAAGAAGATTGCCTATGCCGAAAATCTCCTCCAGCTTGTCACGCATACGGTAGAATGTCTCGCTTCCTGCATATGCATCGTCGGCACGGAGCATGGCAGACTGCATATTGTCGCTCATGGCGTTTACGCCCGAATCGGTGAGCATATCGAGAAAGATATCTCCGTTGTGGAGCATAAATGTATTGAAGCCGGCCTCCTTCATCTTTGCAAGGCGTTCCTTTATCGGCAGAAGTGTCAACTTCTGCACGATTTTCACCTTGTGCATTTCCATAGGTACTGTCGGTCTATTGTAAAATTTAATTGATGGCATAATTTTGTTCTCCTGGGTTGTTTATTGGACTTGTCATCCGACGGGATTTATTATATAATAGCTATGGCGATTAGTCAAACGAATAGTTTTAATGCAAACCATCGATAAATTCGATTATACAGGAGTGCTTATGGAAATACGAAATCTTATCACATTTGTGCAGGTGGCAGAGCTTATGAGCTTTACAAAGGCGGCTCATGTGCTGGGGTATTCCCAGTCCACCGTATCATTCCAGATAAAACAGCTTGAAACCGAGCTTGGATGTCTGCTTTTTGAGCGTATAAACCACACTATAACCCTGACTGACAGGGGCAGGGAAGTGCTGGAATATGCAGGGCACATCAGGGCTCTTTCGGAAAAATTCAATGAAAACTGGGGCGGAGAGCAGGAGATAAAGGGGCTTGTGCGAATAGTCAGCTCAGACTCTGTCTGCGAAGACTTCATAAAGCATCACTATGCCGATTTCCACAACAGATATCCCGGAATATCCCTTAATTTCCAGACGGCAGATACCGAGGCTATGTTTGGAATGCTGGACAGAAATGAAGCCGACCTTATGATGACGCTCGATGAGCACGTTTACGACAGCAATTATATTATAGCCCGTGAAGAAAGGGTGGCTATGAGCTTTGTCACAGGTATGAATTCCCCTTATGCAAAGGAGGGCAAAGCCGACATAGAGGAGATGTGCACAATGCCGTTTATACTGACAGAGCGTGGAATGGGTTACCGTAATTCCTTCGATGTGGCGGTGGCGAAGCTTTCGCTTGAGGTAAAGCCGATAGTGGAAACGGGGCGAACAGACCTTATTGTGAATATGCTTGAAAAGGGGATAGGAGTATCGTGGCTTCCCGAGTTTATCACCGACAAAATGGCAGCGGAAGGCAGACTGAGATACATAGATGTGCCGGGGACAGACGTCGATATATGGAAGCAGCTGATATATCACAGAAACAAATGGATGTCCAGAGCGCTGAAAGCCGTCATTGACTATATGTCGGAGTGCATATTTGGTGTAAAATAGAAAAACGTATCGGAAATTTACACAAAATGTGGTATGATGACATTGTCGAAAATTGACGAAATTTAATTATACTGAAAATTATTACTTACATTTTTTATTACTCTGTGTTATAATAAAATCGTATACGATAAGAAGAAACGACAGAAGCGCAGGCCAAGAAATATAAGTCTGGCAAGGCCTGAAATAAGAAGAAATGGACGGTAATTATGTTTAACGAGGGCGATCTTATAGTGTATGGCGCAAGCGGTGTGTGCCGCGTGGGCGAAACGATACAGCTTGAAGGCAAGGATTATCTCAAGCTTTATCCCGTATATCAGCGGGAGACTATTTTCATGCCCCTTTTCAGTGATAAGGTGCGCGTGCGCTCTGTTATCACAAGGGAGGAAGCGGAAAATGTCATAACCGACGCTGCGGGGAGAGACGCTCTGCCTGTCTTTGAAAATAAGGTGCAGCTGCTCAATCAGAAGTATGAAAGTATCATAAAGACTTATCAGTGCAGCGAGCTGCTGTATCTCATTATGTCGATACACAATAAGCGAATCGTCGCCGAACAGAAACGCCGTAAGCTCGGTCTTGTAGACGAAAGATATCTTAAAAGGGCGGAAGACCTGCTCTATGGAGAGTTTTCCATAGCTCTCGAAATCCCTCGTGAAAATGTGGCGCGATACATAAGAGAACGTTACGAAAATATGCATCATTAAAATCAGCCTTCGCCTAAAAGCGGGGGCTTTTATTTTTGAAATCAATGTACAATATATAGTTCTATTAAAATCGTCAATAGTTTGACAATACATTTATTTGATTTTCTGCTAATGCTTGAAATGTACGATTTATTGTGCTATGCTCAAAATGGTCGTTACCAAATTAACAAAAATACAAGGAGAAATTGAAATGGCAAGATTTACATTACCAAGAGATATGTATTACGGCAAGGATGCTCTTGAAAACCTCAAGAACCTCCAGGGCAAGAAGGCTATCGTTGTAACAGGCGGCAGCTCCATGAGAAAGGGCGGATTCCTTGATAAGGTTGAAGCATATCTTAAGGAAGCAGGTATGGAAGTTAAGTTCTTTGAAGGCGTTGAACCAGACCCATCTGTTGAAACAGTTATGAAGGGCGCAGCAGCTATGACAGAGTTCCAGCCTGACTGGATCGTTGCAATCGGCGGCGGTTCCCCAATCGATGCTGCAAAGGCTATGTGGGCATTCTATGAATATCCGGAAACAACATTCGAAACTCTCTGCACACCTTTCTCTTTCCCTAAGCTCCGCACAAAGGCTCGCTTCTGCGCTATCCCATCCACATCCGGCACAGCAACAGAAGTTACAGCTTTCGCTGTTATCACAGACTATTCCAAGGGTATCAAGTATCCTCTCGCTGACTACGAAATCACACCTGACGTTGCTATCGTAGACCCACAGCTCGTTGAAAAGCTCCCACCTGTTCAGGTTGCATACACAGGTATGGACGCTCTCACACACGCTGTTGAAGCTTATGTTTCCACAGCTAACAGCCCATTCACAGATCCTCTCGCAGTAAAGGCTGTTGAAATGGTTATCGATCATCTCCCACTTTCCTATAAGGGCGACCAGTGCTCCAGAGAACAGATGCACTACGCACAGTGCCTCGCAGGTCAGGCATTCACAAATGCTCTCCTCGGCATCGTTCATTCCATGGCTCACAAGACAGGCGCTGTATTCTCCACAGGCCACATTCCACACGGCTGTGCAAACGCTATCTACCTCCCATATGTTATCAAGTATAACGCACACGAACCTGAAGCTATGAGAAGATATGCTGACCTTGCAAGACGTATCGGTCTTTCCGGTCTCAGCGAAAAGGCTCTTGTAAATGCTCTCATCGAAAAGATTGACAACTTCAACGTGCTCCTCGGCATTCCTAAGACAATCAAGGAATTCGGCGTAAACGAAGAAGAATTCCTCGCAAAGCTTCCTGAAATCGCTGCAAACGCAGTTGGTGATGCTTGCACAGGCACAAATCCACGTGCTATCACTCCTGAACAGATGGAAAAGCTTTATAAGTGCACATTCTACGGCACAGAAGTAGATTTCTAAAATATATTTTTCATACACTTCTCTTCCCAGACGAAAAGCCTCACCTTTATGGTGGGGCTTTTTGTATAATATTCAAAAAATAAAACCGCCCTGAAAAGGACGGTTTTTCTTAAATATTCAAGTCAAAATCAGCCTGGGTGAACTCCTTTTTCCTGCGTCTGATACGCTTTGGAAACTCACGCTTGAGTGGGTCATACTTAAAACGTCTGCAGTGATACGCCCCGTCGACAGGACCATACTTGGAGCACAACACATCCATATCGTCTATCTTGTGCGAATGAGTGCAGTATGCGCATCGCGGCTCTATTCCTTTTCCGTAAAGCATGAAGTTCACCTCCTTTGTCATCTGACCACCGAGAAAATCAAAGATACAAGCACCATTGGCAATTTTCAAAGCGGTAGGTCATTATTCTTATTGTACCTCATTTTGTCGAAAAAAACAATAGAAAAATAGAGAATAAGGCATAAAACCATAAAAAATCCTGTTAAAATAAGGTTTCCACGCAAAAATCCTGCATACATCTCAGGGTCTAAGCCATAATAATATGAACAGCCGTAGCCAAATACACCCTGCGACAGAGGGAATAATCTGAAATAAATCCACAAAAGAGCCGATGACAGTCCGCCCTGTGTCAGTTTGGCTAAAAAGTAGCCTTTTGAAGCAAGTTTTGCTTTTGAAATAAAGATAAGAGCCTGGAAATGCACCGAAAGACCTGCCCAGCCAAGAAGAAATCCCGATGTTATCACAGAGTCATGCGTACTTGCTCCCATAAGTGCGGTAATCCCGCCTGTAAGCTCAAAAACTCCTGTGATAATTCCGTTGAGCAGACCTTTTTCGGCTAAATAATCGCCGAAAACAGCTGTAATCAATGTGGAAATATTATTTATTATACCGCTTTTGTGCAGCACGGTTATGAATACTCCGAAAAAGATGACAAAGCCGCACACATTCAGCATAGCGCTCATCGCCCCTGTCACCGACGAAATAAAGGATGTCACGAAACCGAACTGCTCACGGGAAACCTTGTCTTTGTGGAGTGTCGGCAAGGTCGTCATTTCAAACTGCTCACGGGAAAGTTTGTTTACGAGAAAACCCACAAGGACGGCCGAAAGTATGTGCGCCCCATACAAAACAACACCGAGCCTTACATTTCCCAGCAGACCTACACCGATAATGCCTAAAATAAAGGCAGGACCTGAATTATTGCAGAAAAGCAAAAGCCGCTGACATTCGCCATTGCTTATTCTGCCCTCTTCATAAAGCTGAACAGCCGACCGCACGCCTACGGGGTAACCGCCTGAAATACCCATAAGAAAGGCGGAAAATCCCTCGCCCGATATGCCGAAAAGAGCCTTTCCGACGGGGGCAAACACCTGAGCAAGTCTTTCTATCGCTCCCGAGCTTATCAGCATTGATGACACGACAAAGAATGGAAAAAGAGAGGGGAATACCCCGTTTATACACAGATTTATGCCGTTTACACACGATTGTGACGTGTCGGCAGGGAATAGTAATAATCCCATACCGAAGAAAACTATGCCTGTCAGCGTGACAAAGGGCATTATTTTTTCAAATTTCAAGTTCAATCTCATCACCTCATTGATTTATATGTGCTAAGAGGCTGAAAATTGCCATAAATATAGCTGAGGTGATAAAAATGGCAGATAATTTATTAAAGGATATGCTTTCGCCACGTGTGCAGCTATATGGACAGAACTGGGCTGTAATTGAGGGATTTAAGACTATAAAGCGGTTTGAACGGGAGAGAATTGTGCTTGGCTGTAAAAGATATGACATTGTACTGTGTGGTTTTGATATGGAGCTGAGAGAGAAAAGCCGCGGCTATATTGAGGTGCGCGGGACGATTTTATCTGTTGATGTGGAGGAAGTAAATGACTGATATAATAAAGCTTATCAGAAGCAGGATCACATTTACGATTCAGGGTCCTTTTGTGGAGAAGATACTGAATGAGCTTACCGAAGCCGAATACATTCTCCGCCTTGATGTCGACAGGGCAGAAACCTGCACCACCCTTAAGGAATACCGAAAAATACGTGACTTATGCCGAAAAAACGGCTATAAAACAAAGATAAAACGTAAAAGTGGCATAGCTTTCAGGACATATTTTCTGCGGCATCGCTATGGATTATTTACAGGCTTCGGTCTGTTTCTTTTTACACTTTACATACTGACAAGCCGTATATGGACGCTGACTGTCACATCTGACCATGCCGATGAAGGGCGGATTTTCGAGATTGCAAGACAGTATGGCATTGAAGCGGGCGCGAAGAAATCCGACCTTGATATACCGGAAATAAGCCGTGAGATTATGAAAAACTATCCCGAATTACAGTATTTCAATGTGAATTTCCATGGATGCCACGGTGAGATAGTCGTAAAGCAGAGGGACAACAATAAACAGGTTGTGGATGAAAGCGCACACTGTGATATTGTGTCCGACAGGGACGGAATCGTTGATAAAATCATAGTTAAGGACGGTATGGCAGCGGTGAAAGAGGGGGATACTGTAATAAAGGGAGATACTCTCATCAACGGGGTAATGAGCTATATGCTGGATGAGGAAACCGTGTATGAGCCGCTACACGCATCGGGGGAAATCACCCTTTCCACATGGCGCAGAAGATATGATGCCATACCAAAATATTTCGATTTTAAGTATTACACGGGCAGGGAGACCAAAAGATTTAAGTTTATTATAGGAAACCAAGGTTTTCCGCTATATTTCCTTGAAAAATCTCCTTATTTGTGTTATGATAAAAGTTATAGAATGAATTACTGTACCCTTTTTGGCGGAAACCGCCTTCCGATTGGCATAACCTGTGAAACTTTCAGGGAGGTGGAGTATAAAAAAGCCGTATACGAGGCTGATGACAGTGAGATTTTCAAAGAGATGCGTGAAAATCTGCTGTCGCAAAGCGGTGTTGTGGAAATTGTATCCGACAGCCTCAGTATTACTGATAAAGGGCAATATTATCTGGCAAAATACGAGGCTCAGTGCCTTGAAAAAGCAGGAGTAGAAAAGTTAAAATGACAGAACATATCATAAATGTGGAGAGAGTTGAGCAGGAGATCGCCCTTTTTGGCTCTCTCGATGAAAATATAAAGGCGATCGAAAAGCATTTCGGGGTGACTATCGTCAACCGCGGCGGCAACATCAAGATATCAGGCGAAGATGAAGAAATGGCTTTCAAGGCAAAACGTGCCATCGAAGAGCTTCTCAAGCTTATCACAAAGGGCGAAGAGCTGACACCTCAGATGGTCAACTATGTCCTTGCTCTCGTTGCTTCCAGCGAGGAAAACAAGCTTAAGGATATGGGCAAGGGTGTTGTCTGCGTGACAGCGAGAGGCAAGGTCATCAAGGCAAAGACTGTGGGCCAGCAGAGATATCTGGATGAAATCTCCCGCAAGACCATCGTCCTCGGCATCGGCCCTGCCGGTACAGGCAAGACATATCTTGCCGTGGCTCAGGCTGTTGCAGCCTTCCGTGAAAAGAAGGTGAATAAAATCATCCTCACACGTCCTGCCGTTGAAGCAGGCGAAAAGCTTGGCTTCCTTCCGGGCGACCTGCAGAATAAGGTAGACCCTTATCTCCGTCCGCTTTACGATGCTCTCTTTGATATGATGGGGGCGGAAAGCTATCAGAATTATTTTGAAAAGGGCAATATCGAAGTTGCTCCTCTTGCATATATGCGAGGCAGAACACTCGACGACAGCTTCATCATTCTCGACGAAGCGCAGAATACAACCCCTGAGCAGATGAAGATGTTCTTAACCCGTATGGGCTTCAATTCCAAGGTGGTCATCACAGGCGACATCACACAGACAGACCTTCCTGACGGCAAGACTTCCGGTCTTCGTGTTGCCATGAATGTCCTCAAGGACATCGACGATATCGGTATTATTCAGCTTACCGCTGCCGACGTTGTACGTCATGAGCTTGTTCAGAAGATCATCATGGCTTACGAAAAGTATGAAAAGAATGCGGCTGAAAGAGCAAAAGAAAAGAAGAAATACTATAAAAAAGATATAAAGAAGGATGTTAAGAATGGTTAAGCCGGTTAAAATATCCATCAGCGTATCGGGCAGAAAATCTGTCCGTGTAAGAGATGCGGAAAATCTTGCCAAAAAGTGCATCGTTGCTGCAATAAGAAAATATCTCAGAGGATACCCTGCCCATGTTGACGTGACAATGGTTTCAGCCGAAGAGATTCAGACAATAAACAGAGAAAACAGAAATGTGGATAAGGTGACCGATGTGCTCTCCTTCCCTATGCTCGATATGTATGAGGGAGTTTACAAGGGCGACCTTAAAAATGAAATCGAGCCGACTTCGGGACAGATTATGCTGGGCGATATTATCATCTGCTATGATAAGATTTCAGAGCAGGCAGAGGAATTCGGCCACAGCAAGGAAAGAGAAATGGCCTACCTTGCAACACACAGCATCCTTCATCTTCTCGGCTTTGACCATGTTGATGAAGGACCTATGAAGGCTAAAATGAGAGAGGCCGAAGAAGAAATTATTATGAGTGTTTCGGCACAGCTTACAAGATAAGAGGGGATAAATATGAATATTACAAAGACAGGTATGTTTTCAATCGTTGGCCGTCCTAACGCAGGTAAGTCTACTCTTACAAATGCGCTTGTGGGCGAAAAGATTGCCATCGTTACAAATAAGCCGCAGACAACAAGAAACCGTATCACAGGCGTTGTCAACCGTGGCGAAGCACAGATGATTTTCCTTGATACACCGGGTCTTCACAAGGCTAAAAACCGTCTTGGCGACTATATGGTGGACATTATCAATGAAACTGTTGCAGAAGTTGACGCTGTTATCCTCATCGTTGAGCCTGTTGCACGTATCGGTGTGCCTGAACAGATTCTCATCGATAAAATCAAGGAATACCAGCTTCCTGCAATTCTCGTTATCAACAAGTGTGATACTGTTGAGCAGGATACAATCCTTCCTGTAATCGCTACATACAGCGAAGCTCACGAATTCGACGCTATCATCCCTATTTCTGCAAGAAACAAGAAGAATCTCAATGTGCTTCTTGATGAACTTGACAAGATGTGTATGGAATCTCCTCAGCTTTATCCTGACGGAATGATTACAGACCAGTCTGAACATCAGCTTTTCGCTGAAATCATCCGTGAAAAGATTCTTCTCAATCTTGGCGATGAAATCCCACACGGTGTTGCTATCGAAATCGAACGTGAAGAAATCCGTGAAAACGGCACAAGAGCGATAAATGCAGCCATCACCTGCGAAAGAAAGTCCCATAAGGGTATAATCTTAGGCAAGCAGGGCTCCAAAATCAAGCAGATCGGCACAGAAGCAAGAGAAGAAATCGCAAAGAAGATCGGTGCACGAGTTTATCTTGAGCTTTGGGTAAAGGTAAAGGAAGACTGGAGAAATAACCCTAACTCTGTAAAGAGCTTCGGCTACGAAATGTAAACAACCCTTCTCCAGTAGGAGAAGGGGGACCGCGTCAGCGGTGGATGAGGTGGAACCAGTCTCAATACATCGCAGTATTACCAATTTTTAATACGATTTATAAACTTAAAACAACATAAAATACTACCGAAGAAACAAATAAACGTAGGGGCGAGCATTGCTCGTCCGCAAAATCGTAAGGGACGGCATTTATGACGTACCGCTTGATTACAGAGTAAAGCTTTACAAAATAGAAAGCTTACTCGCCACGACTAAAGTCGTGTTCTGCCGCTGGCAGGTTCTTTTGTCCGCACAAAAGAACGAAAAAGTGCAAACTGGTCACGCAGTTTGATCACGATGACCAGGGGACACCCCTGGCACCCCTTGTGTGTTCGTTCCTCACATATGGACAGATTGGTAAGGCTACATTTCTGGGGAAGCTTTAACTTTATTGGAAGATTTATAAATTTGTTTTGTAGGGGCGGCTACCTTCATCTACCTGCAAACATCCTACACATCCACTACATATCACTCGTTCGTGAGCGGGAGCTTTCACAGGAATGAGGGTATGCAAATGATGTGCAGATTTTTGCGTAAGATGTGCAATATTTTGCAGAAGATGTGCAAGTTTTGTAAATAATGTGCAATTCTCTGCACCTTGATGTGCAAATTCGTGTATAAATGATGTGAAGCAGGCTGCACCCAAATATATAAAATAAATAGAATAATAAAAATATAAAGACAAGGAAGATACGCGCAGGCGCGCGTGAGTGACTGATATGACTGATGTTTTTTGTTTTGGTTTTTCTGACAATCCTTCCACCATCTTCGATGGTCCCCCTCCCTTTGCACAAGGGAGGCTATGGGAGGTAGTGCATTCGCTGTCTCTCTCCCGTTACACAAGGGAGGCTTTATAAGAGAAGGCTTTTGATGTAAAACAAAAGCGGAAGGGGGATTCCCTTCCGCGTAAGTGTTATTGAAATTGTGGTTAAGTACGCTTTTATGGCAATGCTACAGCATTTTCACCATAAAAATCTCATCCTGATAGCTGCCGTCCTTCATCTTTCTGCTGTGCGGCTGAACGCCATACTGCACAAAGCCAAGCTTTTCATAAAGCGATTTTGCCGCAGTATTTGTGGAAACTGTCGTCAGCTCGGCCTGCTCATAGCCAGCCTTTTTCGCCTCGTCAAGAATTGCCTGCATCAGAGCCTTGCCGATGCCGAGGCCTGTGAATTCCTGATAGAGGGATATGGCGAGGGTACAGCGGTGCGTGTAACGCATAAAAGGCGCAACAGGATTCATAGCCGCATTGCCTGCAAGCCTGCCGTCTACGAATGCCGAAAGCATAAGACGGCCCTGAGCGGCCAGTGCGTTTTCAAGAAATGCTTCCTCCTGCTCGAGTGTGAGGGAGATTTCCTCCGGCTCACGGAGAAGGAAAGGGGATTCGGCGGCAGTCACCTTCATATAGTCGATGAAAGCTGCGGCATCACCCTTTTCAGGCGAGCGGAGAATACATTCTCTGCCATCTTTGAGAGTTATGGAAACGGGGGAGAAGAACATAGAAATACCTCGTGAGAATGATGAGTTGCTTGCGGTGCGTCGAGGGCGCCGCACCCTACAACAGATTGTGCGCAGGGGACGGCATTTATGACGTACCGATGTCTGATTTTACACTCCGAAGAAATAGCGGAGGAGGGCGCAGATTGTCTTTGCATCGTCGATTTCGCCCGATGCAATCATAGCGAGAGCTTCATCGCGTGTCACACAGACAAGCTGCAAATCTTCGTCCTCATCGGGTGCAAGCTGATGCTCATAGAGATTTTCCGCCACATAAAGGTGGATGACCTCGTTCATACAGCCGCAGGAAGGGCAGATTTTGCCCAGATAGCGCATATTTTCGCTGTCATAACCGATTTCTTCCGAAAGCTCTCTGCGTGCGCAGGTGAGGATTTCTTCGTTAGGATCGATTTTGCCTGCAGGAATTTCAAGAAACTCCTTCATAAAGGCATAGCGGAACTGACGCACTAAAATGATGCGTCCGTCAGGCATGACAGGGACAACAGCACAGGCACCCGGATGAAGCATTACTTCACGGAAGGATTCCTTGCCGTTTTCAAGAAGAACCTTGTCCTTCTTTACTTTGATGAAGCCGCCGTTATAGGCGATTTCGGAAGTTATAGTCTTTTCGTACATTGGGATTATTCCTTTTGTATGGGTTTATTGTGTGGAATAAGCGACAAGAGCGGTACAAAATTGAATAGAGGTCACTCCCTCAGTCACGCCGTTGGCGTGCCAGCTCCCTCGTCTGAGGGAGCCAGGAAAATTGCTTTTGCAGGAGTGGGAAGTACCAGCTTAATGCAAATAGCTATTCCTCTAAGATATGAAGCTCATATTCGCCTTCGATATCGAGAGTCTTCATCTGGTTCATAACATAATCGAGGTTTTCTTCTTCAAAGGAGATTGCAATGCCGCAGGCTGCGGAAATTGCGCGAGGAACAGGAATTGTTCTGATCATTCCGGACTTATCCAGAACTCTTCTTGCGGCGATAGCGCCGTGTGTGCTTTCAAATGAGATAACGTACTTTTTAGCCATTAGATCTTTACCACCTTATTGTATTTAGCCATTTCTTCAACGATTACATACATGTTGGAGATGTTTGCTGGAGGGCAGAGATGAGAAATGCCATAGAAGTTGAGGCAAGCGCCGCAGAAAATGAGCTTTACGCCCTTGATAGCGAGTTCAGCGAGGGAGAGCTGCATTTCTTCGTTTTCGAGAACCTTAACGCCTTCGTTCATGAAGAGCATTGCGCCTGGGAGGCTTTCGGACTGTGTGAGTGTGTAGAGATACATCTTCATGAGGTTGCCGCCGAGTTCGTTTGGAGCAACGCCGATGGACTTTTCTGTAACGAATGCGCACCAGTCGCCTACAGGTGTTTCTTCAACAGGCTTGCCGTCGCCGCCGATAACTACGGAATAGATGCCGTCCTTTTCGGAAACGGATACTGTCTTGCCGAGGTTGTTAGCGAGCTTCTTGAGGTTTTCAACTGCGATTTCCATGTCAACGAGCATTGTGAGTTCCTTGACTTCCTTGAGTGCATTCTTAGCCATGCAAACTGGGATTGGGCAGTTTACGTTTGTTGCATCGAGTGTGAGAGCTTCGATGAGTTCAGGAGCCTTGCCGTCGCCGGAGAGAACTACTTCGAAATCAGAGCCGATTTCCTTGCAGGAGAAGGACATACCGGAGTTGTTAGCGAGCTTTTCAAGGTTGAGTGTAGCTGTCTTGTTGTCAACGAGAACTGTGATTTCCTTAGCACCTTCTGCGATGACCTTCTTTGTCATGATAACTGGGATTGGGCAATTCTTGCCTCTTGCGTCGATATTAGTCATTTTCAAATACCTCTTTTGTTTTGCTGTCTTCAAATTGTCTTGTGTATAAATTGTAATAGTGGCCTCTCGCAGCGATAAGCTGTTTGTGAGTACCCTTCTCAATTATTTTACCATCAGATACAACTAAAATCAAGTCACATTCGCGAACTGTTGAAAGACGGTGAGCAATCATGAATGTTGTTCTGCCTTCCATGACCTTGGCTGTAATCTGCTGGATGAGAGCTTCGGTTTCTGTGTCGATGGACGAAGTTGCTTCGTCGAGGACGAATATTTTAGGGTTGCCTATGATAGCGCGGGCTATCGAGATGAGCTGTTTCTGTCCGACAGAGAGGCGCTCGCCCCCTTCACC
>JAZUBN010000088.1:0-10271 GCA_045638565.1 Oscillospiraceae bacterium
TGATTTCTGGTCTGATGTACTGAACAACAGCTGCACGGTGAAGACCGAGAGCACCAGCTGTGTCACGGATGAAGCAGGCAATACAGAAGCCCATGTTGCCTGGGTTACCCATCATAACGAGGATAACTGCGAAGATACCGATTACGAGACCGGTTGCGAGAACGAGGAGTTTTTGTTTCTTTTCTGCGTTCATAGTTTTATCTCCTTTTTTTGTTTTGGCACCCACTTTCAAAATCCTTTGCTCCTCCACAGAGCATTTTCAGATTTATTCTGTGGGTACTTTGTTTTTATATCCAATCTCTCCATTGGATACTTTTGTTTTGTACCACTTTGCAGTGGATTTTTATTTTCTTTTCACATATAACAGCAAGAAATCTATTGATTTTATCAATAAATAACTTTTACCTGCATTTTGCCTTGTTTTTTTCCGATAAGCATTATATAATTATGATATGGAACGGAAGACATGAGTGTCTCTTGCCTCCCCTTGTGAGGGGAGGGGGACCGCATTAGCGGTGGAGGAGTAGTAACCATTCTTATATCTGAATGGCATTCTTACCACACTTATCTCCACCTCATCCACCATCCTGCGGATGGTCCCCCTTCTCCTACTGGAGAAGGCTTTTTACGGACCGTCGAGGACGCCGGTCCCTACAACCGCACCACTTCAATCCATTATAATACTATCGTAAAAATACCACGAAAACGAGGTTATTTATATGAAAAAAGTTTATTTCGACAACGGCAGCACTTCGTTTCCGAAGGCACCGGGGGTCGCTGAGTGTATCGCCGAAATCCTTACACACGGCAGCTACAACATCAACAGAGGCGGTTATAACTCCGCTTACAGCCTTTCTGACAGCGTTTATCTCACAAGAGAAAATCTCTGCAAGATGATGAACGGTCCAAAGGCCCGCAACGTTGTTTTCACAAACAACATCACATCCTCCCTCAACATGATTCTCAAGGGCTTCTTAAAGCCTGGTGATCATGTTGTGACATCTTCCATGGAACACAACGCTGTTATGCGTCCTCTCGTTCAGCTTGAACAGATGGGCGTAAAGTATTCTGTCGCTTATGGCGATGAAGAAGGCTTTGTTTCTGCAGAAGCTGTACGAAATGCCATTACAGATGAAACAAAGGCTGTTGTAATGCTTCATGCATCCAACGTCTGCGGCACTGTAAATGATCTTGAAGCAATCGGTGCAGTTTGTAAGGAAAAGGGCGTATTCTTTATCTGTGACTGTGCGCAGTCGGCAGGCGTCATCCCTATCGATATGGTAAAGATGAACATTTCCTGTCTCTGCTTCACAGGTCATAAGAGCCTTCTTGGCCCTCAGGGTACTGGCGGATTCATTATCACACCGGAATTCGAACAGCACGTATCTCCTCTCATTGCAGGCGGCACAGGCAGCGTTTCCGACAGCCTTGAAATGCCACACTCCATGCCGGACAAGTTTGAGTCGGGCACAATGAACCTTCCTGGCATTGTAGGTCTCGGTACTTCCATTCAGTTCCTGAATGAAGTTGGTATCGAAAACATCCACAAGAAGGAAATGGAGATCACAAAGTACTTTATCGAATGTGCAAAATCCTTGCCAGATGTAAGAATCGTGGGTAAAAAAGAAGACACCGTCATGCGCACTGCCGTAGTTTCTCTTGATTTCGAGAAAGCTGACAACGCTGAGGTGTCGTACAAACTTGATGATGAATACGGAATCATGACACGCTGTGGTATGCATTGTGCTCCAATGGCTCATAAGACATTGAAGACCTTCCCACAGGGTACTGTCCGCTTCAGCTTCGGATATTTCAGTGATATCAATGATGTGGACTATTGCATGGATGCGATAAAGAAGATTCTCAAGTAAAGTTTATTTTTATGAGGGAGCTGTTTCAGCTCCCTCTTTTTTTAATAAACAATAAGTGATTTTTCTTTTTTCGCCGTAAGCTGACCAATTATTCTGGCGTAAGGGGTCACCTCTTCGAGCTTTTTGAGAAGCTCCTTTGCTCTTTCTTCAGGAAGAGCGATAAGAAGGCCACCCGACGTCTGCGGGTCTACCATAATGTCCATCATATGCTCAGGAATATTACCCTTGTTATCGATATGATTTTTAAGATACTCAAAATTAGCGTAAGCGCCGGCAGGTACAATGCCGTCTTTTGCAAGCTCTATGGCTGCGTCCAGAATTGGAAGTGAGGTGCTGTGCAGTTCCATAGTGAGCTTAGAGCCGTTTGCCATCTCATAGCCATGGCCAAGAAGACCAAAGCCGGTTACATCGGTGCAAGCGTGAGGTGCATATGGCATCATAAGTTCCTGCGCTTTTTTATTAAGTGTGCTCATCATTTTGCACATGAGCTTATAGTTTACTTCATCCAAAGCGTCTGCCATGGATGCTCCTGCAAGTATTCCTATACCCAATGGCTTGGTAAGGATAAGCACGTCGCCCTCTTTTGCAGAGGAATTTTTGAGAACCTTGTCAGGGTGGATAAATCCTGTGACGCAAAGGCCGTATTTTGGTTCGGCATCTTCAATAGTATGGCCGCCCGCAATAATTGCCCCTGCTTCCTGCACTTTGTCGTATCCGCCTTGCAGTATTCCCTCAACCTGCTTCATAGACATACAAGAGCTGATTGAAACGAGATTCATACAAGTAAGTGGCTTGCCGCCCATAGCATAAACGTCACTGAGTGAGTTTGCTGCGGCGATCTGGCCGAATGTATATGGATCGTCGACGATCGGTGGGAAGAAGTCTACCGTCTGGATCATCGCTGTTTCATCATTTATCTTATATACAGCAGCGTCATCGCTGGTGTCAAAACCTACAATGAGGTTTGGGTCAAAGAATTTCGGCAGTTTTGAGAGTACTTCATCTAAGACACCCGGTCCGAGTTTCGCGCCTCACCCGCCGCTCTTTGCCATCTGAGTCAGTCTTTTGCTTTCTGGCATAGATATTCTTCCTCCTTTCGTTTTTATCCGTGCCATTATATCATATAATAATATTTATTGCAAGGCTTTATTGATTTTTTCTATAAATAACAAAGCATTTATTTTTTCTGTCGATAAAATATTATCCACAGCCTGTGGGTTGTCGGTGTTGATTTTGTGTGGAATATTTGGTATAATTATGGTGTATGAAATCAATAAATGAATTGGCTTCGTCACATTTGATAAATTCACTCCCTCAGTCACACTTCGTGTGCCAGCTCCCTCGTCTGAGGGAGCCAGGTTTTAGATTGTTCTGATTTCTCGCCTCCCTCTGACGAGGGGGGTGCCCTGAAAGGGCGGGGGGAGAGAACTTATTCAATATGCTTCCGCACAGAAAGGACACATAAAACTATGAAAATTATCGGTATAGACCTTGGCGACCACAGAACAGGTGTGGCATATTCCGACATTCTCGGTATGATGAGCACACGCGCCGAAACGATCACAGAATACAACCGTGAAAAGCTTCTTAATAAGATTCTCGAAATCATAAAGCTTGAAAAACCTGAGAGAATCGTTATCGGCTTGCCTGTCAATATGAACGGCACAGAGGGCGAGCGCGCTGAAATGAGCCGTGCCTTTGCTGAAAAGCTTAAGGAACACGTCACAATTCCAATTGTTTTCTGGGATGAACGTGGCACATCCAAGATTGCCAACCGCATTCTCTCGGACAACGGCAAGAAGAAGGGTAAGCAGAGAGCGAGAGTTGACGCTGTTGCGGCAACAGTAATTCTCCAGAGCTACCTCGACTATCTCTCCATGGGCGGAAAATAGTTTCACACACAGACCTCTCCTTTTACGGAGAGGTTTTTTATTTATTTCTGCAACGTTTTACGATATAATGTTACTAATAGGTAAAAGGAAATGAAACATGGATTTCACGGGACGTCATAAATGCCGTCCCCTACAGCCACCGCGTAGGGGATGGTGCTTGTCAACATCCCGCATATACAATCTGAAATGGAGGTGTTATCCAAAAATGCTTGAAAAACTTTATATGGCATACAAGGATGACATCTTCCGTTATCTTGTCAGCCTGACTCACGACAGCCAGCTTGCCGAGGAGTTACTAAGCGAAGTATTTCTCTCTGCTCTCACCTCCATCGGCAGTTTCAGAGGCGATTCTTCCGAAAAAACCTGGCTTATATCGATAGCACGCAATACATATTTCAATTATCTGCGCAAAAAACGCATCGAGCTTCCCCTCGATATGCTGCCCGGCATTTACATCACCGATTCTCCGCTCGACAGCATAATAACCAAGGAACGGCTTGAAAAGGTTATGAAAATAATCGATTCTCTCGATGAAAAGAGCCGCACGACCGTTAAAATGCGAGCCGATGGCCATTCCTATAAAGAGATAGCCCAAAGGCTCGGAATTGCCGAAACTTCCGCCCGCACCCTTGAATTCAGGGCGAAAACAAAGATAAAATCCACACTTGAAAAGGAGGGATTGCTATGAAAATAACCTGCGGTATGTGTCTTGACCTTATGCCTTTGGTGCTTGACGGTCTTGCAAGTGAAGACAGCGAAAAGGCTGTGCGTGAGCATATTGCCAGCTGTGAAATGTGCAGAAATGCATTCCAGTCGGGCGAAATGCCTGCTCCAACTGACGATAAGAAGATTCTTGACAGCATTAAAATGCAGCTTCGCATGGCAGGCTATTTCGTGCTTGTGCTTGGCGCGGCTGTCGGCGCGATGCTGACCAATTCCCAGAATGTATTTTACAATTTCACAATAATGCCTGTGCTCGGCGCTCTCGGCTATGCCGTTATGCGCAAAAAATGGTACCTTATGCTGCCTCTGATTTTTATAACCAGCTTTGTTTCGACATTTTTTGTCTGTCTGCTTGGGGAAAAATGTGGACTTGAAACGGCAGTTATGTCGGCAGGGATGTATTCGCTGATTTATACAATGCTTTCCTCGGTTGGCATATTGATTGGGGCATTGCTGCATTTTGCATTGAGAAAGGATTAATTATGAAACGCAAAACACTTAAAATACTCGCCTTTATTCTTGCCGTCGGTCTTATCATCGGTGTGCTTGTTATTTCCAATGCCATGAACGGCAATCCTGTCAGCAAGTTTATGGCAAAGAGGGCATCGATGGACTATGTTGACGAAGTCATCAAGCCAAAATTTCCTGAATACGCCGACAGCATCGTGCAGGGCGAAACCTTCTATTCCTTCAAGGATGGCTACTATCACACCCGTTACACAAGCACGATAAGCGAGGACTTCCATTTCAACACCATGTGGAATCACGGCAAAATCCACGACAGCTCTGACAACATCACAGACGGCTGGAACACTCTTATGAGACTGAACAATGAGTTTGCCCTTGTTATCGAGAGCATTATGGAGGCCGAAACGGCTTATGAATTTGATATGCTGGGCGCCGATTTATTAAGCGATGAAAAGGGCATCGACGATTTTGAGCTGGATATGGAGCTTGATATTCACAATCCGCCTGTTATGGCCAATATGTTCGTCTATATCGATGATAACCAGCAGACATGGGAGCGTGTCGCCGACCTTTTGCTTGAATGCAAGGGAATTATGGATGCTCACGACATTCCTATGGGGCAGTACACCTGCGTTGTCCGTATGCCGAAGGACCCGAGCGGTGAACGTACAAATTACGATTCCATAGGCATTTATGATTTCCCTGCCGGACTTATAGAGGACAGGGCAGATTTGCCGCAGATTTTAGAGGAGTTCCATAAAAAATGGGAAGAGGATTTTGATAAGTAAAGGAGAAAAAACTATGGCAACTGACAGAATGCTCGACTTGCTTTTTAATCCAATAACAGCTGTTTTATTTGGTTTAATGTTTATTGTCTGCCTTTTTCTTCTCATAAAAGGCAGGACAAACCGCACGCCGCTGATTATAATTCTCGCCTTGTGCGCCGTTTATCTGATTTTCGTTATATGGCTGTCGGTCGGTTTCGGAAGTGATATTCCATCGGCCGCACCGCCTGCACCGCCGAAATAAATGCAAAAGACACTCCATACGGGGTGTCTTTTTAATATAATTAAGTGAACTTCGCGTATGAAGAGTTGCATTTCACTTTCCTCTGTACATTTTCGTCCATTTGTATTATAATATAAAGTAATATAACTAAGTGTAACCACACAGGGAGGACTAAAATGACAGATTTTCTTCTGACCATACTTTTTGCCGGAATAGTCGGCTTTATATTCCTTAAGCTCAAGGTGCCGGGCGGCATGATGGTCGGCGCTATATTCGGTGCGGCTATCCTCAATCTCGGCTTCGGTCACGCCTATATGCCTTACGAAATGAAGGTCGTGGCGCAGATGGTTTCGGGCGCATTTATCGCTGTCGGCATCGACAGAAATGACCTTAAGAACATCAAACGTCTTGCAAAGCCGCTTATCATTCTCGTTTCCTGTATGCTGGTGCTCAATATGATTTCCGGCTTCATCATTTATAATTTCAGTAATCTCGACATTACAACGGCATTTTTCTGCGCTATTCCGGGCGGTATGAGCGATATCCCTATCATCGCAGGTGAAATGGGAGCAGACAGCACTCAGGTTGCCCTTCTGCAGTTTGTCAGAATGTGTGTCGGCATCAGCACATTCCCTCTTTTCATTCAGTTTGTCGGCCGCAAGGAGGGCAATCTTGACAAGGGCTCGATGAAAAAGAAAAAGACACCATACTCCCACGAAGGCTTTATTGTGACACTCCTCATCGCAGTCTGCGGCGGTATGCTTGGCAAAATGAGCGGTATGCCTGCAGGCACATTGCTTTTCGCCCTCATCTCCGTGCTTGTCGCAAAGCAGTTTTTCCCAAAATGTATGCTTCCTATGTGGGCAAGACGCACAGCGCAGATTTTCGCAGGCTCTTACATAGCAACAGGCATCACTCCTGACGACATTCCGAAAATCAAGGAACTTTTTGTTCCTGCCCTGCTTTTAGTCTGCGGTTATCTTGTGGGATGTATCGTAATCGGCTTCCTGCTTAAAAAATTCGGTGGACTCACTCTCAAGGAAGGTATGCTTGCGGCAACTCCTGCCGGGGCATCCGATATGGCGCTTATCTCGGCTGACATCGGCATCTCCTCCCCTGATGTAGCCGTGCTTTCCATCGGCAGAATGCTTTCAGCCATTATAATTTTCCCTCAGGTAGTGCTGTATGTCATCGGACTTGTAACGTAAAACAAAAAGACCTCATACGAGGTCTTTTTTCTATTCCTTATCCATATATACTTTGGAGCCTGTTGCGCCGCGCTGTCCCTGATATTTTCCGCGGTACGGATTAAGAGCTTTGTCATCAAGCTTGGCAAATACAAGCTGACCCACTCTGCGCCCCGCCTTAAGCTCGATGGCACAGCGGTTTGCATTGAAAAGTTCAAGGGTAATCTCCCCTTCAAAGCCAGGGTCGACCCACCCTGCATTCTGGATGAAAAGACCCATTCTGCCAAGAGAGCTTCTGCCTTCAACAAAGGCTGTCAGATCATCAGGCAGGCGGAAATATTCCTTGGTTGTGGCGAGGACAAACTGCCCCGGAAGGAGCACATAGGTATCTGTTTCGATAGTTTTATACTTTATCTCCTCGTCCATGCTGATTTTGCCCGTCGGAGAGTCTTCAACTATGCTGAATGTATTACCGAGGCGAACGTCCACACTGGCAGGCTGAATCTGGGCATCATCGCAAGGCTCAATGCCAAGTGTGCCCTCCTTCAGCATTTTCATAATGGTTTTATCGGATAAAATCATTATTCCTCCACAGTTTCTTCGGCTGTTTCCTCTGCAGGCTTCATACCTTCAAAGAGAGAGCCGTCCTGTGCCTTCTTGTAGCGTTCAGCGAAAACATCCTTTTCAACTTCGTTTACAATCCAGTCTGTTTCGATATTCTGTGGTGTTACAAAAAGTGCCCAGCGCTTGAGCATAGCGGCATTTTCAGCGCCTGCAGCAACACTCTTGGATGGCTTGAAAACCATAGGTTCGCCGTCTTCGATGATAAGGCAAGGATATGCACAGCGTCTTCTCATAGCGCGTGTTTCCATCCACATGATGTAGATATTTTCACTTTTGTGCTTTGCTTCATAGTGCATAAGAGGCATATCAGGGTCTGGTCTCCACCATTTGTGACCGCCTTCGACTTTATTTATAAGAACATCTGTATAAGCTTTCATAATCATTCTCCTTATTGTACTGTATTTAATTATATATGTATTTTAAGCAAATGTAAAGATAGATATTGCAAATTTTCTTTGGCAGGGATATAATGATATAAGATGAATTTTTCTGAAAGGAACTTTTTATGACATCGATTTTATTACTCCTGACTTCATTTTTCAGCGCATTTATTCAGTCGACAACAGGTTTCGGCTATGCCATCATGTTCATGGCGATAACACCTTATTTCCTCGATTATAATGTGGCTTCCGTCCTCTCCCTTGCCACATCCCCTGTGGGCAATGTTGCAAATGTTGTAAAGCGCTTTAAGCGTGTCAACTGGAAGCAGGTCATCATCCCTATGCTTTTTGCCACAGCCTCCACCTACATAGCTATCGAGCTGACAAAAAATATTGAGCTTTCCACTATGCGCAGAGTGCTCGGCTGTCTGCTCTTCTTCCTTGCTATATGGTTTGTATTTTTCAGCAAGAAGGTTAAAATCAAGCCTACAATGCTCAACTGCGCTCTTGCCGGTCTTATCTCGGGCACAGGGGCAGGGCTTTTCTCCATCAGCGGCCCTCCTATGGTTGTATATTATCTTTCCGCCCTCAAGGATAAGGAAGAATATATGGCGACAATCCAGACCTATTTCTTCTTCAACAACCTTACAACCATCGCTATGCGCCTTATCACAGGCACATTCCCAAGCTTCTCTCTCCTTATGTTTGCGGCAACTGTAGTCGGTCTTCTCGGCGGCGTTGCTCTCGGCAACAAGGTTTACAGCAAGCTTAACGGCGAAGTTATGAAGAAATACGTTTACGGTTTCATGGCTCTTTCGGGCCTCTGGATCGTAATAAATGGCTAAAGCCATTTTCAAACGAGGCGGGCCTCGTTTGAGTTTACATCGGTCTGCGTGCATGCTTCACACACACTTGACCGATAGCGGTGCAAAAATCCATGCACATGTCCTGGATTTTTGCTGATTCAATAAGTCAGGCGCCTGCGGGCGCAGGAATACACAATTATAGAATTTCGGCTATTATGCTGCAATTTTAATGTTTTGACAATCTATGAAATATATCATTATTACTCTAATAATTTTACTGGCAGTTCTGCTTATCGGCTGCGATTATCTTTTCCGTTTTGCCTGCGACAATCAGTTTAAGCCAATCGGAAAGAAAAAGAAGCTCAATATGGGGGATAAATCGGCATTCGATAAGCTGCGTGAAGAGCTGAGAGCCGAAAGAGAAATCCTTCTCTCCCTCCCTCACGAAGAAGTCACCATCAAAAGCTTTGACGGACTGAATCTCCACGGCGATCTTTTTACAATGGATAACCCTGACAGAGTTGTGGTCTGTGTTCACGGCTACAAGGGCAACGGCATTAAGGATATGGCTATGGTTGCCAATTTTTACCTTGGCTGTGGCTGTAATGTTCTTCTCATCGACCAGCGTGCCAGCGGCAAAAGCGAAGGACGTTATGTGACTTTCGGTCACAAGGAGCGTCACGACCTGTGTGACTGGCTCTGGTTTATCGCTGAAAAATACCCGAATCTGCCGATTTATATTGACGGAGTTTCCATGGGGGCGACCACATCAATGCTGGCTGTCGGTATGGATATTCCGAAAAATGTTCATGGTCTTATAGCCGACTGTGGCTTTACAAATCAGTGGGATATTTGCAAGCACATACTGAAGCGCAATTTCCATCTGCCTGCCTTCCCTGTGCTTCACATTACAAATCTTATGTGCCGTATTCGTCTTGGCTATGATATGCGTACACCTGACACGCGAAAGGCGCTCGCTGCGGCAAAAATTCCGATAGTTTTCGTCCACGGGGCGAAGGATGATTTTGTGCCTGTCGATATGGGCAGAGAAAATTACAACAGATACAAGGGCGAGAAAAGTCTTCTGATTATCGAAGGCGCCGGACACGGCCTGAGCTATTCGACAGATAAAGTAAAATGTCAGAGATTAATACTTGAGTTTTTTGAAAAACACGATAAATAAAAGAAAAGCCATCCGCAAGGGTGGCTTTTTTAGGTTATAGGTAATAGTGAAAAGTGAAGAGGTGCGGTGTCTGCGACGCAATTGAACAGGTTCTCTCCCCCCGTCACTTCGTGACACCCCCCTCGTCAG
>JAZUBN010000089.1:0-6081 GCA_045638565.1 Oscillospiraceae bacterium
TTTTTATTTTTATACATTATATATCACTTTATCAGGCTTCCGCCCTATTCGATCACTGTGAAGCCTGTACATTTATTCATATTTACAATACAAGCAATGACCAAAGTTTATAAATGAATGTGTTTGAATCAACACGGTCAGATATTTCGCTGTTTATCGATAAATATTATAATGTACAGATATATATATTCGATTTATCTATTGGACTTTATCTGATGTTTGTGATATTATTGTCGATGGAAAAAATCCCCTGACAAAATAGGTTTGTCCATTTGCAGATGATAAGGTTTTATCGTCTGCCGACAATCATAAATTATTAAATAAGGAGGTTACTTAAAGTACATGGAAAAGACACCTTTGAAATGTGGTAAGTACAACGAAGACGCAAAGTCCAGCAACAAGCTGACTCGCGAGCAGCTTTTGGAGCTCGAAGAAAGAGACAAGACTCCGCGACAGAAATTGTTCGACAAGATTATCACAGCATTGCCTATTCTTATGGCGATAATTGCATTGGCAGAATACCTTATCTTGCCTGATCTTAACCCAAATCCAATGCCTCATATGTACACATGCCTTATGGCTGGTGTTCTCGCTCTTTATACAGGTTCTGTAATTGTTGGTATTGCTAAGGAAAAGATGGGAGACAAGAAGCTTATCCGTAAGCTCCGTCACAAGGCTCCTCTTTACACAGCTATCCTCCTTATCCTCACAGCATTTGACTATGCAACAATCAAGACTAATATTTTTACATATCCACTTGTTCCATGTGTAAACAATATTATGTATGCAGCTTATACTGACTATGCAACACTTCTCAACAGTGCATTGCATACACTTAAGCTTATGTTTGAAGGTTACGCTATCGGTGTTGTCCTCGGCCTCATCACAGGTATCACTTGTGGTTACAGCCAGAAGGTTAACTACTGGATCGATCCTATTATCAAGTTCCTCGGCCCTATCCCTATTTCCACATGGATTCCAATCATCATGGTATTCATGTCCGGCGCATTGGATCTCAGTGCACTCTTCATCATCGTAATCGGTGTATGGACAGCTGTTACTAACGCATCCCGCGCAGGTGTTGCAAATATCGATAAGGCTTATTTCGATGCGGCTAAAATTCTCGGCGCTTCCGAACGTCAGCTTATTTTCCGTGTCGCTATTCCTTGCGCTATGCCAAACATTATGGCTGGTATGACACAGGGTATGATGACAGCATGTACAGCTATCATGGTAGCTGAAATGATGGGTGTTAAGGCAGGTCTTGGATGGTACATCACATGGGTTAAGTCCTGGGCACTCTATAACAATATGTTCGCATCCCTCATCATTATCTGTCTTATCTTCACATTCGTAACAAAGATTCTTAATATGGTCAAGAAGCGTGTTCTTCGTTGGCAGATTGGAGTGACAAAGTAATATGGCAGTAATTCTTAAATTAGATGGCGTTTCCAAGAGCTTTGCAAGAGTAGAAACAAACGATGTAACAGCGGCTTTGTCTGAAATCAATCTCGAAATGAAGAGCGGCGAATTCATCAGCCTTGTTGGTACATCTGGTTGCGGTAAGTCAACTATGCTTCGCCTTATCGCTGGTCTCATTCAGCCTACAACAGGTGCACTTACTGTAAACGGCGAAGAAATCACAGGCACATCCCCATCCCGCGGTATGATGTTCCAGACACATACACTCTTCCCATGGCTCACAGTTGAAAGAAATATTTCCTTCTCTGACCGTATGCAGGGCAAGCATAAGGAAAAGGCTTCCATTGATGAAGTAAACCGTATGCTCAAGGTTATCGGCCTTGACAACTTCCGCAAGGATTATCCTGCTCAGCTTTCCGGTGGTATGCAGCAGCGTGTTGCTCTCGCAAGAACACTTATCTGCAAGCCTGAAATCCTTCTCCTCGACGAACCTCTCGGCGCTCTCGACTCCTTCACACGTATGAATATGCAGGACGAAATCCTCAATCTCTGGAAGGAAAATAAGCAGCTCGTTATCATGGTTACACATGACGTTGACGAAGCTATCTATATGGGTACTAAGGTTCTCGTTATGGAAGCTCACCCAGGCCGTATCAATGCAGCTATCGACATCGATCTCGAATATCCACGTAACCGTGCATCTTCCAAGTTCGTTGAATATCGTCGTCAGATCCTCGATATGCTCCACTTCGGTCATAAGGAAGACTAATTTATCACTATCTCATCCGATTTTAACGCTGGAAACAGCGTAAAAAATATTACTATTTATTATTTAATTAAAAAAGGAGAATACCTCACAATGAAAAGATTCATTGCACTTGTCATGGTAATGTCTATGGCACTCTCTCTCTTTGCTGGCTGTGCAAAGGAAGAAACAACAACAACAGCTGCTCCAGCAACAGAAGCAACAACAGCAGCAACAGAAGCAGCACCAATGACAGAAGCTGAAGAACTCGAAGCTATGAAGAGCGAACCTGCTTACGAAGAAGGTTTCACATTCTTCGCATCCGGCGGTTGTACATCCGCTCCATGGGTAGCTGACTACCTCGGTTACTTCGAAGAATACGGCCTCAAGGGCGAAGTTTACATGGCTGGCGACAGCTGGAAGGAAGCTCTCGGCACAAACTCCGCACAGGTAGCTGTTAACCACATCGCTACATGTCTCGTTCCAGCAGCTAACGACGTTAACTACGCTATCGTTGGCGGCGCTATGATCGGCTGCCAGTCCCTCTGGGTACTCGCTGACTCCGAATACGATAGCCTCGAAGACCTCAAGGGCAAGAAGATCTCTGCTCCAAACGGTATCGGTAACTCCTCTTACAATATCGGCGCTCGTTTCTTCGACGCTGACGGCATCGACCCACTCAAGGACGTTGAATTCGTTCAGGTTGAAACATCCGCTTGCGTTCCAGCTATGGAATCCGGCGAAATCGCAGCTGTTGTAGCAGGCGATATGTGGGCATGGGATATGTGGAAGAACGGCCAGCTCAAGTGGCTCCGCTCCATCACATGGGATGAAGACTTCACAGACGAACCATGCTGTGTAACAGTTATGAACAAGGACTTCATCAAGGACAACCCACTCATGGCTAAGTACATCACAAAGGCTATCTACAGAGCTCAGGAATACATCGGCAACAACGTTGAAGAAATCACACAGGCTCAGATCGACGAAGGCCTCCTCACAGGCGAACTCGCAAAGCTCACAGAATGCATGGAATCTTACCAGTGGGGTAAGGTTGTTGACGACGAATTCACAGAACGTGCTCTCCGTGAAATCGTTGAAGACTACATCCGTATCGGCCTCCTCACAACAATGAAGGATGCAGACAAGGTTATGGAAAAGGTTTGGTGGCCACAGGCTAACTACTCCATCTCCAAGTAATTTGTTGTAGTATAAAAGCTTAATAATTCAAAGACCCAAGGCTTTTGCCCTGGGTCTTTTTATATGTTTAAAAGACTTATGCTCTATCCGATGGTTGACTCAGCATAATCTTGTTATCCTATAATATTATAAGTAAGGCATCTCGGGCGACAGGCAGACTTTTATTTTGCTTATGATGATACAGATGGCGCGTTATAGACAAAGACGATATTATGTGATACAATTATAATGTATGACAGCAAAGGAGGGGAATATATGATTTTCAGAGGAAAGGAAATGGCATACAGCGCCTATTATCACAGGCTGACCGAGGAAGATGGCAAGGTTTATTGCCGCGCACTCAATGCCATAACCGAAAAGGATGAAGATTTCTGTGCAAAATGTCCCCTTTCGGCAAAATATGGCAGAAAACGCATCTGCTTTTATTTTGACCTTACCCATGATGAGGATTTTCAGCCTGAAAAGGAAAAAATCTTCCATGATGGTATAATTATGGCAGGCATAAGCCCTTTGTTTCCGCTGTTTTCTGCGCTTGATGAGCGTTGGGGAGAAACCAACAACAATGAGTTTCTCAATAACTGGGAAACCCCTGAGAGAATAAAGCTGGAGCAGGCGTTGAATAAAGCGGCGCAGTATTATAAAAATCAGCCTGAAAAGATGCGCGAATGCATTGAAAGGGCATATGAAGTCAGCATAAGTGTGACTTATACAAGCGAGATCGATAAGGTTACAGCAGAAATACTTAAAGGTATAGAATAGCATAATTTGGGGTGGTATTATGAAGAATATACTTGTAATCGGCAGTCTTAATATGGACCTTGTTATAAATACAGACCGTCTGCCTCAGGCAGGCGAAACAATACATGGCACAGGATTTGCCCATTTCCCGGGAGGTAAGGGAGCAAATCAGGCGTCAGCCTGCGCCCGTGCCGGCGGTAATGTAAAGATGCTGGGTAAGGTGGGCAATGATGCCTATGGCGATATATTGCTTAAAAATCTCAGCCATGACGGGGTAAATATCAATGCCATTGAAAAGGAAGATATTTCCACAGGCGTTGCCGTGATCACCGTATTCAATGGGGAAAACACAATAATCCTCGATAAGGGAGCAAACGGTCTTGTGGATAAGGATTATATCGACAGACATATGGATGCCATTGACTGGGCGGATTATATCGTTATGCAGTATGAGATACCTATGGAAACTGTGGTTTATGTGGCTCAGATTGTAAAGAGCAAGGGAAAGGCTCTTGTAATCGATCCTGCGCCGATGATGGATGCTCCTGCTGAGCTTTACAGAATGGCGGATATCATCCTTCCTAACGAAACAGAAACAGCTCAGCTTACAGGCATAGAAAATGATAATGAGGCAGCCGTTAAAAAGATGTATGATATGGGATGCAAAAATGTCATTATGACACTGGGCAAAAAGGGATGTCTTTATTATAACGGAGAAAATATGATAGCTCAGCCTGCATATAAGGTGAAGGCTGTTGATACAACAGGCGCGGGCGATTGTTTTACAGGCTCGCTGGTTGCCCATCTCGCATCTGATAAAACCATTGAAGAAGCGCTGGAATTTGCATCAAAGGCTTCGGCTATTGCTGTCGGCAGAAGAGGGGCACAGCCATCTTTCCCATGGAAAAGTGAAGTGGAAAAATGGAAGAAGGGCAAGAAATAGCCTATGAAATATAAAATCAACGAGGAAAGGCTGACTAAGGACGAATATATCGGCTTTTTGAGAAATACAGATTTAGGCTCCCAATATCCGAAGGAGCGCTTTGATGAGCGAATTGAAACGCTGGTTAAAAGAGCATCCATCAGCCTTGTTGCCCGTGATGAAAAAAATGAAATCGCCGGCGTTTGTCTGGGCATAACCGATTTTGCCTATTGGCTGTTTATAACCGACCTTGGAGTCATCCGTCAGCATACAGGCAAGGGCATCGGCAAGGCTTTGGTAAAAGAATTGCACAGAATCGCAGGCGGCGAAGAAAATATAATAATGTACACCTGCGTCAATGAAAATGCCATTCCGTTTTATGAAAAAATCGGCATGAAAAAGTCGAAGGACGTTATGGTATATAATAAAGCCGAATGGACAGATTTTACAGTAGAATAAATAAAAGCACCCATAAGGGTGCTTTTTTCATAGCAAAGTAAAGTGATTTTTGTGGCTTTCCAGTATGCCTTCTTTGCGTAATTTGCTTATTTCAAGCGAAAGACCGCTACGGTCGACCTCAAGATAATCGGCAAGTCCCTGACGGTCAAAAGGAATGGAAAAGCTTGTCTTCCCCTGAGATTTAGATTCATAATTAAGATATGCCATCAGCTTTTCACGGGTTGTCCTCTTTGATATGATATCAATTTTGCGGTGCATCATCAGAGTTTTTGCCGCAAGGTCGTGCATTAGATTATAGATGAGCCTGCTGTGAAAAGGGCAGTTGTTGGAGCAGGTGACAAGCAGGCGGCGGCAGTCGATAAGCATTATTTCGCTGGGCTCGTTGGCAATTACCGAAACAGGAAGCCGCTCTGTCTGAGCGCAGGCAAAAGCTTCGCCGAAAATATGGGAAGGCCCGGCTACGCTGAGGATGCTTCGGTTTCCGTAAATATCGGTCTGCTCAATGCACACCGAGCCGCTCAGTACTATGCCGATATACTTGCCGTGGCTGCCTTCGGGAAATACTGTGTATCGTTTGTCATAAAAATCCACCTTG
>JAZUBN010000090.1:0-15674 GCA_045638565.1 Oscillospiraceae bacterium
GGTCGTCCTTGATCTTATTGAGGGACATTGCTGTAACCAAACCGATGGAAGCATGGCCATCGTGACCGCAGGCGTGCATACACTGTGGATTCTTTGAACGGTAGCCGCCGAGATGTGGTGCGTGGTCGTCGTCCATACATTCGTCAACATCGTTGGAGTCGATATCGAAGCGGAGTGTTGTGACAGGACCAGGTCTGCCTGTTTCGATGACAGCGACAACGCCTGTGTAGCCCTTTGTCATTTCGACATACTTTTCGTCAGCGCCCTGTTCGATTGCGCGAGCCATTTCGCCCTTGATGAAGTCAGGGTCTTCAGGATAGCCCATTACGAATTCAGGGTTGATAGCGTCAGGACCCATAAAGAACTTGATGCCGTTTTCGTCGAGCATCTTTGCGATTTTAGCAGTTGTGCGGAATTCGCGCCATGCCGGTTCTGCATAAGTGTGGAAGTCACGGCGAATCTTTACGATTTCGTCCTTGTACTCGTTTACAGTTGCGATAATCTTTGAATAATCCATAGTTTCGCTCCTTTATTATTATAAATTTTAATGTATTTTATAGTAGGTGTGATTTATTAAGCGGACCGTCGGGGGCGCCGGTCCCTACATTTTTTATATTGTAGGGTACGGCATTTATGACGTACCGCCGTATCAGTTTACTTCTGATTCTTCAGATATTCCATTACTTCGCCTAAGTTATTGAAGATTTTATGGCACATAGCCTTGATTTCCTCTGTCGGGGTGACCAAATCGGGCACCATTACAGGCTTTGCCCCCGAAGCATAGGCGGCACGGATGCCGTTTGCCGAATCTTCAACGATAAAGCAGTTTTCCGGCTTTTCGCCAAGGTCACTCATAGCCTTGAGGAAAATATCAGGTTCAGGCTTGCTCTTTGCCACCAGATCGCCGCCGATGATGACGTCGAAATAATCTATAAGACCTTCCTGTGTCAGCTCACGGATGACGACTTCATATTTCGTAGACGAAGCAAGAGCTATCTTTATGCCGTTTTTCTTTAAAAATTCAAGTATTTCACGGGCAAATGGGCGCAGCGGAATCTTTGTATTGAGCACATCACGGATGAAAGCTCCCGATTCTTTGCGAAAATCCTCGGCTGGAAAGTCCTTGCCGAAGTTTTCACGGACTATCTCGTTGCCCCGCTCGGTTTTAGTGCCGATAATAAGGCGGTAAACACGGTCGATTTCGCTTTCGGAAATGCCGTATTTCACCCCTGCCTTGCGCCATGCGGCAATGCCGAGATTTTCGGTATCGAGAATGACTCCGTCCATATCAAAAACTACTGCGTACATAAAACACCTCGAGTAAATACTGTATAGTTATATAATAACTGAAAAATAAAGCGGTGTCAATTACAGCTTATGCAATTTCAACATTTTATCGGATTTTTCCTCCAATAATTTATTGACATTGACGGCAAAATGTTTTATGATAATAAATAGGATAAAATAAACCAAAAGGAGAACAATACTATGATTGCTATTATCAATGCTAAAATCGTAACAGTTACTAACGGTACTATCGAAAACGGCGTTCTTCTCACAGAAGACGGCAAGATCAAGGCATACGGCGCTGACATTGCTATCCCAGAAGGCGCAGAAATCATTGACGCCAAGGGCGGCTGGCTCACACCTGGCTTTATCGATGTACATACTCATATCTCCACATTCAATGAACCAAACACAATGCCTGGTCTTCAGAACGACGGCAACGAAGGTTCTTCCCCAATCACACCTGAAATCCGTGGTCTTGATGCTCTCAATCCACACGATCCAGCTATCGAAAATGTTCGTAAGGCAGGCTTCACAACTTGCTATACAGGTCCTGGCTCTGCTAACCTCATCGGCGGCACAGGTCTTACATTCAAGCTTCGCGGCAACGACCCTGAAGAAATGGAAATCCCTGGCCACCGTCATATGAAGTTCGCTCTCGGCGAAAATCCTAAGCGTTTCTACGGCTCCAAGGGCAAGGCTCCATGGACAAGAATGGCTTCGGGCGCTATGATCCGCAAGATGCTCATTATGGCTCAGCAGTATTCCGATCAGCTCATCGCTTATGAAAAGGGCGAAGGCGACAAGCCAAAGTGGGATATGCAGCTTGAAGCTCTCGTTCCTGTAGTACGCGGCGAAATGAAGGCAAGAATCCACGCACACCGTGCTGACGATATCCTCACAGCTATCCGCATCGGTACAGAATTCAATCTCGATTACTCCATCGAACACTGCACAGAAGGCTATAAGATCATCAAGGAACTCCAGGCTGTCAAGGCTGACGTTATCCTTGGTCCACTCATGACAGGCACAATGAAGATGGAAATCTGGGGCGGCAAGAAGGAAAACCCTGGCATCCTCAATGCAGCAGGCGATATCAATGTTATGCTGACAGCTGACAGCCAGTCTGCAACAAATATGCTCCCTGTTCATATCGGCGTCTGCATGGCTCACGGCCTCAAGGAACAGGATGCTTTCGAAGGCGTTACAATCCGTTCGGCTAAGTTCCTCGGCATCGACGATAAGGTGGGCTCCATCGAAGTCGGCAAGGATGCTGACGTGGCTATCTTCGACGGCCATCCATTCTGCAACTTCACACGTTGTAAGCTCACAATGATCGACGGCGTTGTATATCACAATACACTTTAATTACTGTATTATCGGGCGATAAGCCATCCTATGTAATATAGAAACCTCCATAAAAGAAAAGACCATCCGAAAGGATGGTCTTTTTGTGCGTTATAGCCTTCGACTTGAGGATGAGGTGCAGCGGCGTTTATCGCCACCTCATTCTGCCTCCTTTGCGTATTCGCCATTGAGGTCAAAGGCGTGATTCATAGGGCCTGAGCCTTCGCCAAGGTCCAGCATTGCGGCAAGAGCACCCGAAATATAGTCCTTGGCTCGCTGAACAGATTCAGAAAGAGAAAATCCCTTGGCAAGATTTGATGCGATAGCGCTGGAAAGGGTACAGCCTGTGCCGTGGGTGTTCGGATTGTCGATACGTTTGCCCTCAAACCAGACAAGCTCGCCCTTTTCATAAAGCAGGTCGTTGGCATCGTTGATGCTGTGGCCGCCCTTGAGCAGTACAGAGCAATGGAAACTCTCGCCGATATGCTTTGCCGCCTTGATCATATCATCTTTGGTTTCGATGGTCATGCCGGAAAGCACCTCGGCTTCAGGGATATTTGGCGTTACAAGGGCAGAAAGCGGAAGCAACTCTTGGGTAAGAGTCTGAATTGCATCATTTTTCATAAGCGAAGAGCCTGAGGTTGCCACCATTACAGGGTCGACAACTATATTTTTTGCCTTATGATATTTCAGCCTGTCGGCAATCACACGGATAAGCTCACTCGACGCCACCATACCGATTTTTACGGCATCGGGGAAAATATCCTCGAATACTGCATCAAGCTGGTCTTTCAGGAAATCGGGCGATGATTCCTGAATCGCTCTTACGCCGAGGGTATTCTGGGCGGTCAGCGCTGTGATTGCGCTCATGGCAAAAACACCGTTCATAGTCATTGTTTTGATATCTGCCTGAATACCGGCGCCTCCGCTGCAGTCACTTCCTGCAATAGTCAATGCTGTTTTCATTTTCATATCACATTCTCCTTTTCTTTGTCAGCATCGTTTTTTATGGCGGCATATGGTGGTGCCCCCGATATGCCGCCTGAAGCTTTCGGCTTTGCTAAACCGAAGCAAACTTCCGAAAAATCTCGGTATGCTCAAAATCGGCGATATAACAATCGGAAATAGCGCGTATTTCATCCTGTCGTTTTTCGCTTTTATCGAATACCGAAACCACTGTGAAGCCATCATTTTTTGCGGTTTTTATGGCGTGGAGAGCATCTTCAAAAATAACGGTCGAGCCGCGGTCGGAACTAAAGTATTCCATAGCCTTGCGGAAAATAGCAGGCTCATCCTTGCCGTAGCCGACTTCACTGCAGGTGAAAACAGCCTCAAAATAATGGGACATTCCGCATCTTGAAAGGGCGGCCTCTATCTGATAGCGGTCGGATGCCGTGGCGATACACATCGGAATGCCCTTTTGCTTCATCTCTTCGAGAAATTCGGTTACACCCGGCTTGGGCATTACTTCATTGATGTAAAAATGCTCGATTGTGCCGTTTATACCCGACATTATCTGCTCTTCCGAAAGGGGGAGGTCATATTCCTTTCTGAAATAGCAGGCCGACTGATAAAGGCTGAGGGCTCTTACATCTTCACGCAGCGATGGCTTTGGCTCTTTGCCGAGAGAGCGCAGATATATTTCGCCCACACTCTCCCAGATGAACATGGAATCAAATAGGGTGCCGTCAAAGTCAAATATGGCGCATTTTATTTTCATGCATTCACCATTTCTTCCGAAAGCTTACGAAGCAGACGGCATTCGTTTTCAATGTCATCGGCGGCGAAAATCGCGCTGACGAGGGCGACACCGTCCACCCCTGTGCCTGCAAGCTGTGATATATTGGATTTGCCTATGCCGCCTATGGCGACAACAGGGATATCAACGGCGGCGCAAATATCGCGGAGGATTTCCTTCGGCAGAACATCCACGTCGGTTTTTGTGGATGTTGAAAACATAGCGCCCACGCCGAGACAGTCTGCGCCGTTTTTCACAGCCTGGAGCGCTTCTTCAACAGAGTGTGCGGAAACGCCTATCATCATATCATTCCCCACTCTTTCGCGGACCTTTGAAGCTTCCATATCCTCCTGTCCCACATGGATGCCGTCAGCGCGGCATTTTATTGCGATTTCCACATTGTCATTGACAAAAAACGGCACGCCGTATTTTCTGCACAAGGCGGAAATTTCCATTGCTTCATTGAGGAAGGCCTCATCGTCAAGCTCCTTTTCGCGAAGCTGTACGCAGGTAACGCCCCCTTTGAGGGCAGATTCGACCTGCTGATAAAGGCTCTGTTTTCCCACCCACGCTCTGTCGGTGACGGCGTAGAGCAGCATTGTTTTTTTATCGCACTTCATATTTTGCTCCCTTCTCCAGCATATCAGGTGTCATATTGTAAATTGCATCGATGATGTAATTTCTGCAGGAGGAATTGCCGTCCTTTTCGGAAAGTCTGCTGTGAGCGATTTCGCCTGCGTATCCCATAGCGCAGACGGCGGCAGCGGCGGCCTCAAGAGGAGTTTTGGGATTTGCCGTTACAAATGCGGCAGTCATGGTAGAAAGCTGACAGCCTGTGCCTGTTATAGACGACATAACAGGATGTCCGTTACGGATGCAGTATGCCTTGTTTTCATCTGCAACGATATCGATTGCCCCTGTGATGGCGATTACCGCCCCTGTCTTTGCGGCAAAGGCTTTTGCAAAGGCTATTACATCGTCAAGATTTTCGTTAGTCACCTTGTCGGCAACGTCAGCGTCAACACCCTTTGTTGTGCCGCCGCCAAGGGCGAGAGTCTTGATTTCTGAAATATTGCCGCGGATAACTGTCAGCTTCACTTCGTCAAGAAGCTTGATTGCTGTCTGTGTGCGAAGCTTTGATGCCCCTGCTCCGACAGGGTCCAATACGACAGGATGATTAAGCTCGTTTGCACGCTTGCCTGCAATAAGCATGGATTCGATGGTGCGGCTGTTGAGCGTACCGATATTTATATTGAGGCCTGCGCAGATGGTTGTGATTTCGGCTACCTCCTCCATATCATCGGCCATAATCGGAGATGCTCCGCAGGCAAGGATGATGTTGGCGCAGTCGTTTACTGTGACATAGTTTGTGATGTTGTGGATGAGGGGACATTTTTCGCGTACATTTTCAAATATAGTCTTAAACATAAGTTTTCCTCCCTATCGGTCAAGATTTTCCTGCATTTTATGCAGAATACCGGATTTTTTAAGGCTGTAAATCAGTACAGCCGATATGATGGCGCCGCCTGCTGTGGAAATCAGGAAGGGAATTATATAGGCGTAGAAGGCAAGGTTTGCTGCGCTCTGTCCCATAAAGAAAATTGCGACAGGATATGCGCACAGGCCGCCCAGAATGGAAGTGCCCAGCACTTCGCCAATGAGGGTGAGGGGGATGTTTTCTGTCTTTTTGTAAACGAGACCGCATACAATAGCGCCCAGCATACTGCCCGGAAAAGCCATCAGGCTGCCCAGCCCAAGCAGATTGCGGATGAGAGCCGCGCCAAAGGCGGCGCCCAGGCTGTAGGAAGGGCCGAGAAGCACGGCACACAGGATATTGACCATATGCTGAACAGGCGAGCATTTACTGCCGAAAACAGGGAAGGAAAAAAGGCTTCCCACAACTGCGACAGCGCAGAATATGCCGCAAACGGCAAGTTTTTTGGTGTTTGTCTTTGTCATTTTGATTTTCTCCTTTGATTTTTCAGGAAACGGCGGTATTCAGCGTCGCTTCCAAAAATGGATACAGTTATCCCTTGTGATAACTGCATGGAAGTTCGGTCGATGCTTTATGGCATCCTCTCACGCCGGAACACGGCTTCCCATCGCTGATATACAAGACTCAGGGCGCTCCCCCTCAGTCCGCCACACGGGTGGATTTTTTCCTCCTTTCCCGAAAAATAAAAAACAGGAGAATACCTTTTGTGGTATCCTCCTGTAACAGAGCTAAAGTGTTTCCTACGGCGGCATTATCCACATCAGGTATAAGGGTCGAAGGTTATTGCCTTCCTCTCAGCCTGTCACTACAAGCTCCCCTGCATTTTCAGTTATAAAATAAAAACAGGAGACAATCCTTTTGGATGCCTCCTGTAAAAAATCCTTGTTTATGACTTCCTACGGCGGCATTATCCGCATCAGGTTATAGGGTCGAAGTTTGAGCACTTCCTCTCAGCCTGCATTTACAAGCTCCCCTGTATTTATTTCTGGGTTTATTATACACCCCATTTTGCCAAAATGCAATAGGGCATACGAAAAATGTGGATATGGCCACTAATTTCGACAACAGATTCACAAATCATTGACTAAAGAGTGAAAAAGGGGTAGAATTACTGTATATGATATTATGTAGCCGCTGATTGAAACTGAGTATATTCAGCGGCGAGATATTTTATCGTCAGAATGGATAAAAGCCGCAGGCAAGGCTTTGTGCCTTAACGAGGATTTTTAGCCATCAATGGCGAGAAAAGAGCCGCCGATGGATGTGCTATTGATTTAATCAGCGGTTACTGTTAACCAATTATATAAAGAGGTACGATATGAAGATTGTTTTTGAACATCTCACCAAGGTTTTTCCGGGCAAGGGCAAGAAGGCTTCCCCTGTCACTGCGGTGAATGATTTTAATTTTGAAATCCCTGACGGCAAGCTGATTGGCCTTCTCGTTCCTTCGGGCTGCGGCAAGAGTACAGCTCTCAATCTGCTTTGCGGTCTTATAAAGCCGACAAGCGGCAAGATATATTTCGGCGAGGATGATGTGACAGAAGTGCCGCCTGAAAACCGCGGCGTCGGCTTCGTTTTCCAGAATTACGCCCTCTATCCACATCTTACAGTCAAGCAGAACATCATGTTCCCTCTCCAGAACTTAAAGGGCAAGGACAAGCTCAGCAAGGAAGTTATGGAAGCCAAGGCGCTTGAAGCGGCAAAACTTGTGCAGATTGACTCTCTTATGGACAGAAAGCCTGGGGAAATGTCGGGCGGACAGCAGCAGCGCGTTGCCATCGCGCGAGCACTCGTCAAGATGCCTCGCGTACTTCTCATGGACGAGCCGCTCTCCAACCTCGATGCGCGACTTCGTCTCCAGACAAGAGAGGAAATCCGCAGAATCCAGAATGAAACCAAAATCACAACCATTTTCGTAACCCACGACCAGGACGAAGCTATGAGCATTTCCGACCTTATCGTCGTTATGAAGCTTGGCGTTATTCAGCAGATGGGCAAGCCTCAGGAGGTTTATGATAACCCTGCAAACCTTTTCGTTGCCACATTTCTCGGCACACCGCCTATCAATGTATTCGATGCGCACGTCAAGAATGGTCAGATTTTCATCGGCGACGAAGCAATTCTTGATATCAAGGGCGCTCCTGACGGCGAATACACAGCGGCTATCCGTCCTGAAGGCTTTATTCTGAGTGGAAATGGCAGATTTACATGCAAGCTCGACCGTGTTGAAGTTATGGGACGCGATATCAGCGTTGTTTCCCGACATAATTCGTCAAAAAACGACACAATCCGCTCGATTATTTCTTCCAACAATGATGTTGACGAAAAGGCAAGCCATGTTAAGTTTGACATCCGTCCGAATAAAATCTTCCTCTTTGCAAAATCGGAAGGCGAAGAAAGAGTATATTTCGAGGAGGCATAACAGATGGAAAGAAGCAACAATAAGGCGTGGATTTATCTCCTGCCTGCCCTGCTGTTTCTGGTGGCCTTTATGGTTTATCCTCTGGTGGACGTTTTCATCTATTCCTTTGAGGAAGGCTATAATTCGGCATCCCAGACCTATAACGGCATAGGCCTTTACAATTATAATTACGTCCTGCGTGACCCTTATTTCCTGCAGGCTGTGAAAAATACCTTTATTCTCGTTGCGGTGACAGTGCCGATTTCCACAGCTCTCGCTCTTGTGATTTCGGTGGCTCTCAATTCTGTGGAAAAACTGCGTGAACTTTTCCAGACGATTTACTTCCTGCCTTATGTAACCAATACACTGGCGGTCGGTCTTGTCTTTATGATTCTTTTCAAGCAGACTCCGTACACAGATGGTTTAATGAATCTGATTTTAAGCGTATTCGGCATTGCGCCAATCGACTTTATCGGCGGACCTTACTGGGCGAAAATGCTTGTGCTGAGTATCTATACAATATGGGTGGTACTGCCATTCAAGATTCTCATTTTAACAAGCGCGCTGGCATCAGTTAACAAGGATTATTACAATGCCGCCAAAGTTGACGGCACATCAAAGTGGCGTACATTTACAAAAATCACAGTGCCGATGATTTCGCCGACTCTGTTTTATCTCATCATCACAGGCTTTATCGGCGCTTTCAAGGCATATTCCGATGCTGTTGCCCTTTTCGGCACAGACCTGAATGCGGCTGAAATGAACACCATCGTAGGCTATGTCTACGATATGCTCTACGGCAATTCGGGCGGCTATCCGTCCTTCGCTTCGGCAGCGGCGATTATTCTCTTCGCCATCGTGCTGACGATTACATGCATAAATCTGATTATCAGCAAGAAGAATGTACATTATTAGGCTCAAAGCCTTCTCTTGTAAGAGAAGGGGGACCATCGGAACGATGGTGGATGAGTAGTAACCATTCTTGCGGGAGGGCGCATTTATCAGGTTTCTCTCCCCCTGCCTTTCAGGCACCCCCCTCGTCAGAGGGAGGCAAGAAAGTCTGTACAATCATCTCGGCTCCATCAGATGAGGGAGCTGGCTTGCGAAGCAAGACTGAGGGAGTGAATTTATTAAATGTGAGCTTGCCTCACACCGCACACTATAACAAAAGGATTTTTTATGGAAAATTACAAAAGAACTCTGACAAAAAACAGGGCGATAAAGGGAATAACCTATGTATTTCTCGGCCTCTGGGCTGTGATGGTGCTTTTTCCTTTTTATTGGATGGTGCTTACATCCATAAAGAGCTACAGCTCCTATAACTCGGAATACATCCCGACACTTTTCACCCTTTCCCCTACCTTTGAAAACTACAAGGAAGTTTTCACATCTGTCCCGCTGGCAGATTATCTGTTCAATACTCTCGTTTTCACCGTGCTGACAACTGCGCTTATGCTGTTTGTCACAATTTTTGCCGCTTTTGCCTTTGCAAGAATGGATTTCAAGGGCAAAGATACGGCTTTCACCCTTTTCCTCGCTCTGATGATGATTCCAAGTGAGCTTGTTGTTATCACAAACTTTGTAACGATAACAAATCTTGACCTTCGCAACTCCTTCCCAGGCTTGATTCTGCCGTCTGTGGCATCGGTTTTCTATATTTACTTATTGAAGGAAAACTTCGCACAGGTGCCTGACGAGCTTTATTATGCCGCAAAGGTGGACGGCACAAGCGACCTCAAGTATCTTTTCAAGGTGCTTCTGCCTATCTGCCGCCCTACTGTTGTGACAATCACAATTCTCAAGGTAATCGAATGCTGGAATTCCTACGTCTGGCCTCGCCTTATCACAGACGAGCAGGCCTATTTCCTCGTTTCCAATGGTATTCAGGAAATACGCGAAAACGGTCTGGGACGTGAAAATATTCCTGCCATGATGGCGGCAGTCGTGGTCATCTCCATTCCGCTTATAATCCTCTTCCTCATTTTCCGCAAGAAAATCATGGAAGGCGTATCGAGAGGAGGCACAAAGGGATAATGAAACGCAATATTTCTGTTCTTTTAGCCCTTGTTATCTGTATAACTCCTCTGCTTTCTGCCTGCCACGGCTCACAGGGGATGGCGGGATTTGAAGTGCCTGAAAACTTCGATATGAGCAAGAATTACGAGATTACATTCTGGGCGAAAAACGATACCAACAAGCTGCAGACCGATATTTACGAAAAGGCTATTGCCGATTTTCAGGCGCTTTACCCTAATATCAAGGTGAATCTGCGCCTTTATACAGACTACGGACGTATTTACAACGATGTTATCACAAATATCGCCACAAATACAACGCCTAATGTGTGTATCACTTACCCTGACCATATTGCAACATATATGACGGGTGCAAATACTGTCGTGCCGCTGGATACCCTCTTTGCCGATGAAAAATACGGCTTGGGCGGCAGTGAGCTGCTTTTTGACGGCCCTTCCTATGAGGAAATGGTGCCGAAATTCCTTGAGGAATGTAAAATCGGCGGCACACATTATGCCATTCCGTATATGCGCTCCACAGAGGCCTGTTACATCAATGTGACATATCTCAATCAGATGGGTTATGAATTGCCTGACAAGCTGACATGGGATTTTGTATGGGAGGTTGCCGACAAGGCGGCAGAAAAGAATGCCGACGGCATTTATAAGGTAAATGGTCAGCAGGTCATGATTCCGTTTATCTATAAATCCACCGACAATATGATGATTCAGATGCTCAGGCAAAAGGGCGCCGGATATTCGACAGATGCTGGCGAAATCGGTATTTTCAACGATACCACAAAGGAGCTGCTTTACGGCATTTCCGACCATGTAAAGAAGGGGGCTTTCTCCACCTTCAAGATTTCCAGCTATCCTGCCAACTTCCTTAATGCAGGGCAGTGTATTTTCGCCATCGACTCAACAGCCGGCGCAACATGGATGGGCTCTCACGCTCCGCTTTCCGATATTGCCGAGGATAAATTCGTCGAGTTTGAAACGGCTGTAAGGGCGATTCCTCAGTTTGATACAGAAAATCCGCAGATGATTTCTCAGGGTCCTTCAATGTGTATTTTCAATAAGGAGGACGAGGGCGAAGTGTTGGCTTCCTGGCTTTTCGCTCAGTATATGCTGACAAATGAGGTGCAGATTGCATATGCAGGCACAGAAGGCTATGTGCCTGTAACACTCAAGGCTCAGCAGAGTGAGGAATATCTCGATTATCTCTCCCGTGAGGGCGAGGACAATGAGCATTATTATGATATCAAGCTCAAGGCGACAAAGCTGCTCATTGACAATACTGAAAATACATTCGTAACCCCTGTTTTCAACGGCTCCGCTTCTCTGCGTGATGCGGCAGGCTCGATGGTTGAAAGTGTTACAAAGTCAATTCGCCGTAAGCAGACTGTCGATGAAGAATATATGGCGAAGCTGTATGACGACACCAATTCGCTCTACCGCCTCGACCAGATAGAGATGGTTTCGGGCGGAAATGAGGACCTGGGACCTCTGCCGATGACAAGCAAGATGTTATTGGGCGGTCTGGTTTTCGTATGGATTTGTATTGGTGCGTACGTAATCAAGGATAAAATGAAGAAAAAAAATTAAGGAAAAGCTCTCCGCAAGGGGAGCTTTTTTAATGAATGATGAATAGTGAAGAATGAATAATTAAAAATTGAGGTGTGACAAGTCACATTAAATAGGGTGACAATCCCTCCACCGCTAATCGCGGTCCCCCTCCCCTTGCACAGGGGGAGGCATGTAATGCGGATCATTCTTCGTATATTCTTGTGATTATCGGCTTGCCTGTGGCATCGAGGAGTGGAGTAAGTCCGCCTGCGTTGCCCGATGTAATCCACATATAATTTACTCCCGTCTGCTTGTCGACGATAATTTTAATATCGCCTTTTGAAGAAAACGCACCGCCATCTTTTTCAGTGATTACAAATCTTTCGTCCTTCTTTGCCATAGCAATACCTCCTTTTTCTTTGATTATAGCATAAATGAAGTGGATTTTCCATAGACATCATACAGCTTCAGTGAATTTTCTTTTCATTGACACCACTTTTCCAAAGTGGTATAATTTGTCCATAGTAACTTTTTCATCAAGGGGGTTTATTCGTGAAAATCTCATACAAGCAGGCCATCTTTTTTGCTGTGCTTGCCGTTGTAATCAACTCATTTACATCCACATTCCTTGCTATGATAGTCAAAGCGGGGATGGATTCCTCTGTCGTCACATTTTACCGTATGATAGGCGTTGCCGCCGTTATGATTCCATGGTCGCTGGCTAAAAAGAGTAACCGCGACAACATGAAGGAAGCAGCTCCAAAAATCTGGAAGCCTTTCGTCGGCTACACAATCACAAAGCTTCTCGGCTTCGTACTCTGGGCAGAAGGTCTTCGCATGGGTGCTTCGGCATTCTCCATGACAACACTTTCCAATATGCAGCCTATCATCATCGTTGTTTTCCTCTGGCTGCTCTATAAGGAAAAGACTTCCCTCCGCTCTCTCATCGGCATCATCGTCTGCCTTGCAGGTGTAACAGTTATCGGCATCGACAATGTTATCTCCTTCGGCGGTCCTTTTGTACTTATCATTATCATCATCTGCTGTTGCTGCTTTGCTCTCAACAATATTTTCGGCAAAAAGGCACGTCAGTATCTCGACCTTGCACCTATGATCGGCTTCTCATATCTTTTCGCAGGCATTATGGCAGGCGTTTATGCCGCTATGCAGGGCGCATCCTTCGCTATCCCAGCCGCTGCAATCTGGCCTCTTATCGGTGTAACCTTCGGCTGTACTCTCGTCGGCCAGTCGATGAGTATGTGGGTAATCAAGTATGTAAAGAATGTTACAATGTCCCTCATCGGCTTGCTCAGCCCATTCTGCACAGCTGTTTCTGCATATTTTATGCTGGGCGAAGTTCCGGAAAAGATCGTTTTCCTCGGCGCTTTCATTATGATTATCGGTCTTGTCATCTATCAGCGAGCTGAAAACAAGGAAAAAGCAAAATAATTTTTCAGAAGGCTTTCCGCAAGGGAAGCCTTTTTTATAGTAATCCGGTTCATATCGTCACAGAAAAATATATTTTTTAGTTTTATTTTTCTTTTTTGTTACCAAAAGACTTGATTTTTTATGACTTCTATTATATAATGTTACAATATAAACAATAGGAAAGGTTTAACTATGCATTATAATATAAGTTACGAAATATGCGCACTCGCTTTTCTCATAGTAGTGTGCATTGACTTTCTTGGCAAACGAAGGCTGCCAACAAAATCCAATAAGTTCTTTGAAGTCTTCATTCTTATCGGTATTCTTGATATAGCTCTCGACCTTATAACTGCCTACACAATTGAGCATACACAGACTGTGCCTGTCTGCCTTAATTTTATACTCAATACAGTATTTTTCATGGCGCAGATAACCCTCATTGCAATGCTTATGCTTTATACATTTGCTCTTGCGGGAGAGTTTGTTAAGGAAAACAAGAAGACTATCATTCTTCTGATGATTCCTGCTGCCCTGTTTGCAGTCCTCAATATATTCAACATCTTCACAGGTCATATCTTTACTGTTACAGAAGATGCATATATTCACGGTCCATTCTTCAATCTTATCTATATCACAACATTTTTCTATAACATTATGGTTGTGTATTACATCCATAAGTTCAGAGACCGTCTCCGCTCTGTCGAAGTTAAGACGATTTACACCTTCGTAATTTTTATCCTCGTTGCAGTCGGTATTCAGTTCTTCTTCCCTTCATATCTTCTTTCCGGTGTTGGTATCTCCATCGCTATCACAATGATGTACCTCACTCTGCAGAATCCGGACGAACTTCTCGACCTTATGACAGGCGCTTTCAACCGCGGAAGTCTTATAGTTTCTCTCAAAGAACACCTTATATACGATAATTCCGCTTCCATTGTGGTGGTTGCCATCGACGAAATGAAGACCATCAACAATATTCTGGGCGTTGATATGGGTGACGCCATCATCAGAAGAGTATTCAAGCTTATTTCCGAATCGGCAGAGGACGAAATGGTTTTCAGAATGTCGGGCGATAAGTTTGCCCTTCTTCCATCTTCCAAAATAATCTGTCGCAGAATCGCAAAGGAAATTCGTGAATCGCTCTGCCGTGAGCATATTGTAAACGGCGCTGAAGTAAGAATTTCTGCCTGCGTTTGCTATGGCACGGTTGCCGATGTCCACGATTATGAATATATAATCAAGCTGCTTGAATACACTATTCCTATTGCAAAGCAGGTGGGCAAGGGCACTCTTCTCGAAATCGACGATATGATGCTTAAAAAGTATCATCGTGAGCTGGATATCCAGAAAGCTCTCCACGATGCCATCGACAATGACGGCTTTGAAGTTTATCTCCAGCCTATCTATTCTGCCGAAAAGAAATGTTTCACACAGGCTGAGGCTCTCATCCGCTTCCCTCATCCTACTCTCGGTATGATTTATCCTAATGAGTTCATCCCTTATGCCGAAAGAAGCGGCAACATCATAAAGATCGGTGAGCAGGTATTAAGCAAAGTCTGCCGTTTTCTCAACGAGCACGATGTAATCAATACCACATCCATTGAACATATAGAAATCAATCTTTCCGCCATCGAAACTCTTCAGCACAGTTTCCCTGGCAAAGTCAAGAAAATTATGGAAGACTACGGCATTCCGCCTGAATACATCATTTTTGAAATGACCGAAACTGCCGCATCAAATGCCAATAATATCGTTGAAAACTCGCTGCGTACTCTTGGCGAATACGGCATAGACTTCGCTCTCGATGATTACGGCACAGGCTATGCAAATATTGATACTGTAATTCGTCTTCCATTCTCCATCATCAAGCTTGACAAGAGCATGGTGCGCTCATACTTCAAAAACAGCAAAAATGCTCTCATCTTCCGCGATACTGTCAGAATGATGAAAGACCTCGGCATAGCTACTCTCGCCGAAGGTGTTGAAACAAAAAATCAGCTTGACGAAATGCTGGCTCTCGGCATCGATTATATTCAGGGCTATTACTTCGCACGTCCTATGTCCACTGCCGATTTCCTTAATTTTATCAATAAACCTTTGTAAAGCTATTGATTTTTAACCGGATTTATGATATAAATATTTTTAGACGGTCTTTTGACCATATATAATTATATGTAACCGCCGATTAAATCACAGGTTACAAACAAAAGCGTTGATAAAGAGAGTAGCATAAAGGACGTGTTCAGAGAGGAACAAAACGGTGTGATTGTTCCCATGGTTGTTATGTGAAGTTCACTTTGGAGCTCTGTTTCTGAAACAACAGTAGGAAACGGCGTATCCCCTGCGTTAAAGGGTCTGAGTGTCCCATATTTATGGGAAATCAGGGTGGTACCACGG
>JAZUBN010000091.1:0-29852 GCA_045638565.1 Oscillospiraceae bacterium
GGAACAGGTAATGGAAATTTTCCGTAAACTTGCCGGTTATTCTCTCGGTAAAGCGGATGTTATCCGCCGTGCTATTTCAAAAAAGAAATATGATGTCCTTGTTAAGGAACGTCAAAGCTTCATCTATGGTAATGCAGAAGAAGGAATCGCAGGCTGTGTAAATAACGGCGTAAATGAAAATATAGCCAACAGTATTTTTGATGAAATACTCGACTTTGCCGACTATGCCTTCAATAAGGCTCATTCTGTTTGCTATGCAATTCTTGCTTATCAGACAGCCTATGTAAAGTATCACTATCCGAAGGAATATATGGCTGCCCTTATGACTTCCATTATAGGAAGTGTTGAAAAGGTCGCAGAATATACCGCTCAGTGCAAGGAAATGGGTATTCAGGTCCTCGTTCCTGACGTAAATCGCTCGGGTGCGTATTTTAATGTTGACGGTGACAATCTCCGTTTCGGTCTTTCTGCAATCAGAAGTGTAAGCACAGCATTCACTGAAAAGATTTCCAAAGAACGTGAAGAAAACGGTCCGTTCAAGAGCTTTGATGATTTCTGCACAAGAATGGTTGGTCATGAACTCAACAAGCGAATGCTTGAAAATCTTATCAAATGCGGTGCATTTGACTCTTTGGGTTATAAGCGTGCCCAGCTTATGAGTGTATGCGAAAGTGTGATTGAAAATGCCATCAATCGCAAGAAAAAGAATCTTGAAGGACAGTTCAACCTGTTTGGATTCGATGAAGAAGGCGATGATGATATTATTCTTCCGGATATTCCGGAATATCCTCTTACACAGCTTTATGTTATGGAAAAGGAAATAACAGGTCTGTATCTTTCGGGACATCCTATGGATGGTCTTGAGGAACTTTCAAAAAAGGCTGATGCTGTGAAAATATCTGAGATTCTTGCCATCAATGATGAAGAAAGAAAGACTCAGCCTGTATGTAAAGATGGTGATTTTGTCACAGTTACAGGCGTTATCACAAGCAATAAACTTAAAACCACAAAGAATAACAATTATATATGCTATGTGACAATGGAAGATATAACAGGCTCCATTGAAGCAATGGCATTTGCAAATGTAATTCAGGAATTTGGCACAAATATCAGAGATGATAATGTGGTTATCTGCTATGGCAGAGTTTCTGCCAAGGAAGATGAAGCGCCTAAGCTTATTCTGTCCTCTGTATATCCGTTCGAGGAGAATTATCTCAAGGTACACAGAGAAAGAAATCATATCAAATATAAGAAAAAGCCTGAAGACAACAGAAAATTATATATCAGAATAGAAGACGTCAATTCCAAAGAAATGAAAGAAGTGCTGCGCTATCTCAAACAGTATCACGGTGAGATGCCGGTTGTGGTGCGCTGTTGTAAAGACGGCAAGTTGTATAAGCTTAATCAGGAATATTACTGTGATGGCGGTGAGGAGCTTATGAATAAGCTTGAAAACTTCCTTCATTGGGATAACGTAGTTATAAAGTGAGGTAAAAGGTGGACGTAAGACAGAAGTATCTTAAATTGAGAAGACAGATTATAGCAAGTGAATTCTCTCATCTCAATGATATGCAGCAGAAAGCTGTGCTTAAAACAGAAGGTCCGCTCCTTCTGCTTGCCGGTGCGGGTTCCGGTAAAACAACAGTAATTATCAACAGAATTGTAAATATTCTCAAATATGGATGTGGCTCGGACTGTGACTATGTTCCTGAATGGATCACACAGGATCATGTAGATCTTATGGAGGCATATATTGCAAATCCTATCGAAGATCTCAAGGAAGCGATGGTGAATCTTTGTGCGGTAAATCCTCCAAGACCTTATGATGTGCTTGCTATTACATTTACAAACAAGGCGGCAGGCGAGCTTAAGGCAAGACTTGAAAGTGCGATAGGTGAGGATGCCCTCAATATCTGGGCGCATACATTCCACGCAGCTTGCATCAGAATCCTTCGTCAGAATATTCAGCTTCTTGGTTACAGCAAGGAGTTTACAATTTACGATGAAGATGATAAGAAAAAACTTATCACAACTATCGTTAAAGAGCTGAATATGGATGAAAAGCGCTTTGATGTGCGCGGCATTATCGGTGAAATCAGCAGAGCAAAAGACAGATTTGAAAATGAAAGGGAATATGCCGTCAATGCAAATGGAGACTGGTATAAGTCCAATGTTTCTAAGGTATATAACATCTATGCTTCCAAAATGAAGGAGGCAAATGCTCTCGACTTTGATGACATTATTGTAAAGACAGTTGAGCTTCTTTATGAGCATGAAGATGTACGCGAATATTATCAGCGTAAGTTCAAGTATGTTCTTGTAGACGAATATCAGGATACAAACCATGCGCAGTATCTGCTCTGCAGCTTGCTTGCGGGAGGCAGTGAAAATATCTGTGTCGTAGGTGACGATGATCAGAGTATTTATAAGTTCAGAGGCGCGACCATCAAGAATATTATGGAGTTCGAAAAGCAGTACACAAATGCTGAAACTATCCGTCTTGAACAGAACTATCGCTCAACAACCAATATCCTTTCTGCCGCAAACGAAGTTATTGCATACAACACACAGCGTAAGGGCAAAACTCTCTGGACAAAGAATGGCGAAGGGGATAAGGTAAAGATTTATACAGGTGAAACTCAGGAAGAAGAAGCTGAATATATCTCCAAGAGAGTGCTCGAAGGCGTTGAAAAAGGAGTAAAGCTTTCAGACTTTACTGTGCTCTATCGAAGCCATGTTTTGTCCAATGCAATTGAAACTGCATTCAAGCGTCACGGCATTCAGTATCGTATCGTCAGCGGTCTGCGATTCTTTGACAGAGCGGAAGTCAAGGACGTACTTGCATATCTCTGGCTTATTTCAAATCCTGCCGATACTGTACGCTTAAAGCGTATAATCAATGTGCCTGCACGTAAGATTGGCGCAAAGACTATTGAAAATCTTGATATCGTTGCTGAAACTTATGGAATTACTCATTTTGAAGCCTGTGAAAGAGCACATGATTTTGCTGAACTTTCAAAATCAGCAGATACTCTTGTGAATTTTGCGCATCTTATCAATAAGTTCAGAGCAAAGCTTGATGAGCAGTCGGTGAGCGACCTCTATCAGGATGTGATTGAGCTTACAGGCTATTATGGTATGCTTGCAGCGATGAATGACAAGGAAAGCAAGGCGAAACTTGAAAACGTTCTCGAACTCAAGTCAAATATCATCGACTATGAAACAAGAACAGAAGAGCCATCTCTCTATGGCTTCCTCGAAGAAATAGCGCTCTTTACGGATATGGACAGATATGATACTGATACTGATGCAGTCACACTTATGACTATGCACAGCGCAAAGGGGCTGGAATTCAATACAGTATTCCTTTGCGGCATCGAAGAAGGTATCTTCCCGTCATATCGTTCGATGGATGATGAAAATGAACTTGAAGAAGAGAGAAGACTTTGCTATGTTGCAATGACAAGAGCAAAGAAAACCCTTCATATGTGTAACTGTAAACGCAGAGTACTTTACGGACAGACATCCTTTAACAGACCGTCGAGATTCCTTGAAGAGATTCCAAAACAGTATGTCGAGGAAATCAAGCCAAAGCAGCCAAGTTTCTCAGTACAGCCAAAACAGGCTATGCCAAGAAAGATTGGTGCGCCGACAACTTCAATGTCCTTTAAGAGTGCAAATACATCATCCTTTGTAGCTCAGTACAATGTTGGCGACACAATTGATCATACAGCATTCGGCACAGGTAAAATTGTCAAGACAACACCGATGGGTGGCGATGTGCTTCTTGAAATCATATTTGATACAGCTGGCAAGAAGATGATGATGGAAAAGACAGCGGCTAAGTTTATGAAAAAAATCTAAAAAAGTTCTTGCAATTTTTATAAACATATGATATACTATATAGGCAGTTGAAAATGCCTATATATGCCGGTGTGGTGGAATGGCAGACACGCCTGACTCAAAATCAGGAGGGAAACCGTGGGGGTTCGAGTCCCTTCACCGGCACCAATTTAAGCGACAGAGTTTTCTGTCGCTTTTTTGTTATATTCCAAAGGAGTTGCAATATGTATTTGCCATCTGAAATTGAAAAAATAATCCGAAACAAACCATATACTACGGATGATATTGGTCAATCGGGCTCAAAAGTGCTGATATTTGATGATATGGTGCTTAAAATCCGAAATGAATCATTTGAAAATGATAATGAGGTAAAACTTATGAAATGGCTCAGAGATAAAGTACCTTCACCTGAAGTGATATGCCATATCAAAGAAAATGGAACAGATTATCTGCTTATGTCAAAAATAGAAGGCAAAATGTCCTGCGATAAAGAATATATGCGCAACCCCAAAAAGCTTATGGATATTCTTGCCGAAAGTATGAAAATGTTATGGAGTGTTGACATTTCCGATTGTCCTGTTAATATGAATCTTGATGCAAAGCTTAAAATGGCCGAATATAATGTGAAGAATAATCTTGTCGATGTGGAAAACACTCAGCCCGGTACATTTGGTGCAAATGGATTTGAAAATCCGGAGAAGCTTCTTGAATGGCTTAAAAACAACCGCCCTGATGAAGATGTGGTGCTTTCACACGGGGATTTCTGCCTGCCTAATATCCTTATTGAAAACGGCACTCTTTCCGGGTTTATCGATATAGGACGAATGGGGATTAGCGACAGATGGAACGATATTGCAATATGTTATCGCAGTCTTAATGATAACTATATCGGAAAATATTCGACAGAAAAATATGATAATTTCAATGCTGACTATCTTTTTGAAGCTTTAGGCATAGAAAAGAATGAAGAAAAACTCCGATATTATATTCTTATGGATGAGCTGTTTTAGTCTTCAGAGATTAAATTGTCACAACATAATATAATATTGTAAAATAAAATATAAAGTTGTGACGAAAACAGTTTACAAATATAAAAATGTGTAGTAAAATATTATAGTAAATTAATTTATAGCGGAGGTGTGGTATGCCGGCAATATTGGCACATTTCCAGTTCGGTATGGAAGTCCTCAGAGGACTCCAGGGACAAGTTATTGATATAATTAAAGAAAATAAAAGCGAGTATGCTCTTGGTCTTCAGGGGCCGGATGTACTTTTCTTTTATAAGCCATACACAGGCACATATATAAGTAAAACAGGTTCACTGATTCATCAGAAGGCGGGTAAGTTCTTCTTCGAAAAAGGGAAGATGAGCTATGAAAAATATAAGGATGAAAGTCTGCTTGCTTATCTTATCGGTTGTGTATGTCACTATTGCTTTGATAAGAATGCCCATCCGTTTGTTGATGAGAAGGCACCGGTTTCAAAGCTTCATCACAAGCTTGAAGCGGAATTTGATATGTATATTTCAAAAAAATACGGTCACACATATCCGCGTAATTCACGTCTTCCGGTAAAGGTTAAAAACAGCGAGGCGCTTGGTGACATCTATAATATTTCAGGCAAGCAGTTTGCCGATTCACTCGGTGATATGCGCAGATACTCGGCAATTCTGGAAAACAGAAAGTTTGTCGAAACTGCTGAAAAACTTGTAGGCAAGAAAGAAGCCTTCTCCTGTATGTCTCCGCCCGTTGTTATGGCTTATGAGACTGAAACAGATATTATGGACGATATAATGCATTCAAGTGTTGAAGAATGCCGCAGTATGATATATCAGCTGTGTGAATATATAAAAGGGGAATTGCCTGAACTCAATGGGTTCGAGCTTAATTTTGAGGGGAAATAAGTATGAAAATGACAAAACAGGAAAAATCATGGGTGTTGTATGATGTAGGTAATTCAGCCTTTACAATGCTCATATCCACAATCATTCCTATATTTTTCAAAAATCTTGCAGCAGGTGCAGGAATAGAAGGTGATCTTTCGACTGCATATTGGGGATATGCCGCAAGTATCACAACTATTATCGTTGCGATAATCGGCCCTGTGCTCGGCACATTGGGTGACCATAAGGGTTATAAGCTCCCGCTCTTTATGGCGTTTGCCCTCGTTGGTATTGTCGGATGTGCAGTAATGGGATTTGCCACAAACTGGCTGCTCTTTATTTCACTCTTCATTATTGCGAAAGTGGGTATGTCGGGCAGTAATATTTTCTATGATTCTATGTTGTGCGATATCACAGCTGAAGAACGAATGGATACAGTAAGTACAAATGGTTATGCATGGGGCTACATTGGCAGCTGCATTCCGTTTGCGGTTTCTCTTATCCTTGTTCTTACAGCTGAATCAACAGGTATCGGTACGCTTAATGCCACAATTATAGCGTTTATTATCAATGCAATATGGTGGCTGCTTTGTACATTGCCTCTGGTGAAAAGTTATAAGCAGACATATTATGTGGAAAAGAGTGAACATCCTGTAAAGGAAAGTTTCCGCAGAATCAAGGAAACACTCACAAAAATGTCTCATAACAAGGCTATTTTTACATTCCTTCTTGCATTCTTCTTTTACATAGATGGTGTGTATACTATCATTGAAATGGCGACATCTTATGGTAAGGACGTTGGTATTACAGACAACAATCTCTTGCTTGCACTTCTTCTTACTCAGATAGTTGCTTTCCCTTGCGCCATTATTTTTGGCAGAATTGCTAAAAAGGTGGACAGTACAAAGCTTATCAATATATCCATCATCGGATATCTTGCAATCGCACTTTTTGCAGTGCAGCTCGATAAGACATGGGAGTTCTGGTTCCTCGCTGTATGTGTAGCGATTTTCCAGGGTGGTATTCAGGCGCTTTCAAGATCATATTTTGCGAAAATCGTTCCAAAGGAAACATCAAATGAGTTCTTTGGTATTTATGATATCTTCGGTAAGGGCGCAGCATTCACAGGTACATTCCTCGTAGGTCTTGTAACACAGCTTACAGGCAACTCAAAGTTCGGTGTTCTCGTACTTCCTGCACTGTTTGTGGTAGGCTGGTTTGCCTTCAGAAATCACCTTAAAATCGTCAGAAAATCCTAAAACAATCGCTCGATGTTATATTGACTTTTTATTAAAAAGGAGTATAATATTGAGTGCATCGGGGTGTAGCTCAGCTTGGTAGAGCGCTTGCTTCGGGAGCAAGAGGCCTCGGGTTCGAGTCCCGATACTCCGACCATAAAAGACTGTCTGTTCTGGCAGTCTTTTATTTTTTATTCAAAATAAAAGGACGGTTATTAACCGTCCTTTTTAGTTTATAGCAGATTATTTATATTCGTTAATGCCGGATACGCCATCAAGTGGGAGGGAGAAAACCATACCTCTTGCTTTGCTGTTGATGCCGCACTTTTCAGAAATAGCCTGCATAATTTTAATTCTGTCATCTGCTGAGCTTACAATAAACACGATGTCACGTTCGTCCTGAATGTTGAAGCCCCAGAACTGAGCAACAGCTTCATTGTTGATATGGCGAGTATGAACAACTGTGCCGCCGGCAGCACCGGCAGAACGGGCAGCATCCATAACATCTTCACTGTAGCCTATATTTACGACAGCTGCAATAATAGAATAAGTGATATCTGACATTGGTGCATAATTCCTTTCGTTAGAATCGGTTGTGAGATCAGAAAACATTTTGACTGCAAGATTGTTAGCGCCATTAACAGGCATTGTAAAAGCAATACCGCTGTTCGGTGTGCCGAGAAGGAGTGCATTGTGCATTTTTCTTAGCATCATATCAGCGAATGTTTTTGGCATCATTGTAAATAAAAGTATTTTGTCTGTATTACCAAGACCTAACATATCCATTATCTCATTAGGAGCTGTACCGGAAGCGTGCAGTCTGTTATGAGAAGGGACTCCACATTCGTGAAATACTTTTGTTGCGATGTCAGCCTGTTTTTTTGTGGTGATAAGCACAAAAAGTCTGAGCGGAGTTTTATTGGCAGGGGTGCTTGGTTTTTCATTTAAACACATAAGATTAATCCTCCCAAATTTCGATGATTTCGTCGTTTTCGACAGGAATTTCGGAAACGGATGTAACATTTTTCTTAGCCTTATTGACTTTGAATTTGTATACTAATCCCATGACCTGAATTGCAATAAGCGGAGTTAAAGCAACAAGAGCTACAACACCGAATGCATCGGTCATAATATTGCCGCCTAAACTTTCACATACACCTATACATAAAGGAAGGAGAAATGTTGAAGTCATAGGACCACTGGCAACGCCACCGGAGTCAAATGCAATACCAACAAATATTGGCGGAACCAGTTTTGAAAGAACCAGAGAAATAATATAGCCGGGAATAATGATATACTGTATTGGAAGACCTATAAGAATTCTGAGCATTGCCAGACCAACACTGACAGAAACACCGACGGAAAGGCAGCTGTTCATTGCGTATTCTGAAATCTTACCATTTGTAATAGTCTGTACCTGATGGTTAAGAATCTGAATGGCAGGCTCAGCCTTAACTATAAAGTAACCGATAAGCATACCGATAGGGACGAGAAGCCATTTCTGTGAAGTTGACGCAAGGCTGTTGCCGAGAATTGTACCAACAGGGGCAAAGCCAACATTTACACCGCAGAGGAAGAGAACGAGTCCGATATATGTATAGCCGAAACCGACAGTGATTCTGATTTTCTGACGCTTGTTATATCTGTGAGTCAGAAGCTGGAAGCCAAGGGACATTAAAATGATAGGAAGCAGGGAAATTGAAACTTCGTTGAGAAAGTGCGGTATTTCCTTTGTGAATGTCATAAAGACATCGCGCATTGTGACAACAGAGAAGAGTGTTGCACTTGAATATGCCGCCTCCTGTGTGTTATAAAAACAGCCAAGAATGAGAACGGCGAGAATAGGACCTACGCTGGAAAGAGAAACAAGACCGAAGCTGTCACTGGAGGCGTATTTATCCAGTCGCATGGATGAGATACCAACACCGAGAGCCATAATGAACGGTACAGTGATAGGACCTGTTGTAACACCACCTGAGTCGAATGCCACAGCGAGGAATTCTTTCGGAATAAAGAATGAAAGAACGAGAAGGGCTGAGTATAAGATGATCAGCATTTTGGAGAGGTTGAAGTTGAACGCAATACGCAAAACGGCAACCGCAAGGAAGATGCCGACACCGACAGCGACAGTCCAGATTATAGTCGCGTTAGGGATAGCAGGTACCTGGTTGGAAAGCACCTGAAGGTCAGGTTCTGCAATCGTAATCAGAATACCCATTATAAGAGCTACCAGAGCCATCAGCCATGCTTTTTTCGTCTTGGCAAGCTGAGCACCGATACCTTCACCTATTGTACTCATTGCTGTATCAGCACCAAGCTGGAACATACCCATGCCAAATATCAGCATTGCGGCACCGACAATAAACATCGCCATAGTGCCGACTTCGATTGGAACAAGGAAAATACTTAGCACTAAAACTATCATTGTGATAGGTAGTACAGCATAGAAAGATTCCATTATTTTGTCTTTTAAGATTCTATACATGATACACCTTAGGGAAAACTTATTTGATAATAATTATATTGTTTTTGATATGATTTGTCAAGGAATTGCAAGGGACAAAATATATCATCTTGACAAAATATCTGAATATTATTACAATTAAATCAGAATAAATATTCAGGAGGAAAACAGTATGAGAAAAAACTTTGGGGCAAAGCCTCTTTTGTATCCACAGCCAGTATTTATCATTGCAGCATACGATGAAAATGGAAAGGCAAATGCCATGAATGCTGCCTGGGGTGGTGTGGCAGACGCTGATAAAATTATGATATGCATCAGCCCTGGACATAAGACAACAAAGAATATCCTCCTCAAGAAGGAATTTACAGTAAGTATGGGCACAGCAGATCAGGTTGTTGCCTGTGATTATGTTGGAATAGCTTCGGGCAATGATGTACCAGACAAGATGGAAAAAGCAGGTTTCCATACAACAAAAGCAGAGTTTGTGGATGCACCTCTTATCGATGAACTTCCTATGGCTCTTGAATGCAAGCTTCTCAGTTATGATACAGAAGAACATATTATGATTGCAGAAGTTGTCAATGTCAATGCGGATGAAGCTGTACTTAATGAAGATGGCAAGGTTGATATTGCAAAACTTCGTCCTATCGCATTTGATGCAATGAACTATGCCTATGTGACACTTGGCGAAAAGGTTGGCAATGCCTTTAAGGATGGCGCAGCACTTAAATAATACATAAAAAGACCGCTGAAATATGCGGTCTTTATTTTACAACATGAATCGAACATATTTTCGTAAATGCTTGACTTGAATAATTTTTGGGAGTATAATAGAATAAAGAGGTGAGATTATGGCTTTTGATTTCAAAAAGGAATACAAGGAATTTTATATGCCGAAAGATAAGCCGTCTGTTGTAGACCTGCCTGCTATGAACTATATTGCTGTACGCGGAAAGGGCGACCCTAACGAAGAGGGCGGAGATTATAAAAAGGCTATTGAAATACTTTATTCTGTTGCATATACAATTAAAATGAGCAAGAAAGGCACACACGAGATAGAAGGTTATTTTGATTTCGTCGTACCTCCGCTTGAAGGCTTCTGGTGGCAGGATGGGGTGAAAGGTGTCGACTATTCCGATAAATCATCTTTCAACTGGATTTCCGTTATTCGTATGCCTGTCTTTGTCACAAAAGAGGAATTTGAATGGGCGGTTAAGGAAGCTGAAAAGAAAAAGGGAATCGATTGCTCAAAGGCAGAGTTTATCACGATAACTGAAGGCGAATGTGTGCAGATAATGCATATCGGACCTTATGACGATGAGCCTGCAACTGTTGCCATTATGGATGAATATATCGATAAAATGGGCTATAAAAATGATTTATCCACAACACGCCTCCACCACGAAATATACATTTCCGATGTTCGTAAAACAGCTCCTGAGAAGCTGAAAACAGTTATTCGCCATCCAATAATAAGAAAATAGTTTACCAAAACCGTCCTTATGGGCGGTTTTCTTTATAGAAAATCTCGAAAAATGTAGATTATTTCCTCATATTAGTGTATAATTACACATATAGCATCATAATAGGAGGTAATATATATGATTAAAATCGGTGGAATAACAGTAGGGCAGTCGCCTCGAAGTGATATAACTCCTGACATACTGCCAATTTTTGGCGATAAGGTAGAGCTCATCGAGCTGGGCGGTCTTGACGGACTTACACATAAAGATATCGAAGCATTCGCTCCAAACGAGGGGGATTATGTTCTTGTGTCCAAAATGCGCGATGGATCATCCGTCCGCTTTGCTGAAAAATATGTATTACCACGCATTCAGGAGCATATAGAAACATTGGAAAAAGAGGGTGTCAGCCTTATTGCCATGTTCTGCACAGGCAATTTCCCTGATGTATTCCATTCCAATGTTCCGCTTATTTTCCCAAGCAAAATTCTTGAAGCATTTGTACCTGCCGTTGCAGACGATGAAAAGCTTATAGTGGTTACACCTGATGAAAAGCAGCTTCCTCAGTCTGTTAAAAAGTGGAGTGCGTATATTAATGTTGAAAAGGTTTTTTATGCTTCGCCATATCTGAATGACGGCAGACTGGAAATGGTTGCAAATGAGATTAAAAGTCTTGAAGGTAACTTTGTTGTCCTCGACTGTATGGGATATACAAAGGAAATGAAGGATATGGTTGCGAAAATTACGGGAAAGAGAGTAATTCTGCCACGTACGCTCCTTGCGAGAAGCATCATGGAACTTATAGATTAAAATATCGGATGGTATAAAGATATGAAGCATATATTTATAGTAAATCCTGCAGCAGGTGGGCAGGATAATACAAGAAAAATAAATGAAGCGGTAAAAAAACTTGCTGCTGAAAAAGACTTTGAGTATAAAGTATATATATCTGAACACCCTAAACATGCAGAGGAAATTGTTCATAAAATAATGAAGGATTATCCTGATGAAGCGGTACGTTTTTATGCCTGCGGTGGTGATGGCACTCTCAATGAAGTAGCACAGGGAGTAGTGCACTATGATAATGCCCAGCTGACAAATCTTCCTTATGGCACGGGTAATGACTTTATAAGAATATTTAGTAAAGACGGAGAGTTTTCGCTTGAAAATCTTATAGATGGTGAAGTTATGGACATCGACTATATAGAAACAAGTGAAGGCATTTCGGTCAATATCACGACTATCGGTCTTGATGCACGTGTAGCAAGAGGTATGCAGAAATATAAGCGTATCTTCAAACAGAACGGACAGCTGCCTTATATAATTTCGATATTTGAAAATATTGTGACACCTATGTCACGCAATCTTAAAATAGAAATAGATGGCAAAGATGTATCGGGGGATTATGTGGTACTTCTTGTTGCAAACGGCAATTATTACGGCGGTGGATTCAACCCTGTGCCTGACGCAAGTGTTACCGATGGAAAACTGAACGTATTGCTTATAAAGAAACTTTCACGCTTTACAGTTGCCCGTGTAATCAACGCATACAAGAACGGTGAATACAAAAATTATCCTCAGTACATAGACTATTTTGAAGCTGAAACTGTGACCGTTAAACAGAATGATAAATACATTATGGACTTAAACCTCGATGGAGAGGTAATTGGGGTAAGTGAAGCGAAAATTTCCATCGGTCAGAAGAAAATTCACTTCGTTGTGCCGAAAAAATCTGCCGTTCAGGAATAAAATCAGGAAAATTTACAAAATAGTCTTGCATTTTATGTAAATGTGATGTATTATATATATCAGTGTTTGAAAAAAGAAAATCTATTACTATAAAGGAGCGTTTTTATGAAACTCGTACCACTTCAAGACAGAGTTGTCATCAAAATGACAGAAATTGAAGAAACAACAAAGAGCGGCTTTATTCTCACAGGTTCCGCTAAAGAAAAGCCACAGTGCGCAGAAATCGTATCCCTCGGTCCAGACGTTAAGATTAACGTTAAGGTTGGCGATAAGGTGTTTACAAAGAAGTTTGCTGGCGTAGAAGTTAAGATTGACAAGGAAGATCTTTACATCATCGGCCAGAGCGATATTCTCGCAATTCTCGAAGACTAATTCCGGAGGAAATTGACAAATGGTTAAGGAAATTATTTTTGGCGAAGAAGCTCGCCGCGCTCTCGAACGCGGTGTTAACAAGCTCGCAGATACAGTTAAGGTAACACTCGGTCCTAAGGGCAGAAACGTTGTTATCGATAAGAAGTACGGCACACCACTCATCACAAACGACGGTGTTACAATTGCTCGCGAAATCATCCTCGATGACATTTTCGAAAATCAGGGTGCACAGCTCGTTCGTGAAGTTGCTACAAAGACAAACGACGTAGCAGGTGACGGTACAACAACAGCTACACTTCTTGCTCAGGCTCTCATCCGTGAAGGCCTTAAGAACCTCGCAGCAGGCGCAAACCCAGTTGTTCTCAGAAAGGGTATTGCAAAGGCTGTTGAAGTAGCAGTTGAAGAAATCAAGAAGAATGCACACAAGGTAAACGGCACACAGGATATCGCTCGTGTTGCAGGTGTTTCCTCCGGTGACGAAAACATCGGTAAGCTCATTGCTGAAGCAATGGAAAAGGTAACAACAAACGGCGTTATCACAGTTGAAGAATCCAAGACAGCTGAAACATATTCTGAAGTTGTTGAAGGTATGCAGTTCGACCGTGGTTATATCACACCTTACATGGTAACAGATACAGACAAGATGGAAGCTGTTATCGATGATGCTGTTATCCTTATCACAGACAAGAAGATCTCCAACATCCAGGAAATCCTCCCACTTCTCGAAGAAGTTATGAACGCTGGCAGAAAGCTCTTCATCATCGCTGATGATCTCGAAGGCGAAGCTCTCTCCACACTTATCGTTAACAAGCTCCGCGGCACATTCGTTTGCGTAGCGGTTAAGGCTCCAGGTTTCGGCGAAAGACGTAAGGAAATGCTCAAGGATATCGCAGCACTCACAGGCGGCGTTGTTATCACAGAAGAGCTCGGCTATGAACTCAAGGATACAACAATGGAAATGCTCGGTATGGCATCCCAGATCAAGGTTACAAAGGAAAACACAATTATCGTAGGCGGCGCTGGCGCAGCTGAAGATATTCAGGACAGAATCAACCTCATCAAGTCTGAAATCGAAACAACAACTTCTGATTTCGATAACGAAAAGCTTCAGAAACGTATGGCTAAGCTTTCCGGCGGTGTTGCTATCATCAAGGCAGGTGCTGCTACAGAAACAGAAATGAGAGAAAAGAAGCTCAGAATCGAAGACGCTCTCAACGCAACTAAGGCTGCTGTTGAAGAAGGTATCGTAGCAGGTGGCGGTACAGCTTATGTAAACGCTATCAGCGCTGTTTCCAAGCTCATCTCCAAGGTTGACGGCGATGAAAAGACAGGCGTTAAGATCGTTATGAAGGCTCTTGAAGAACCAGTTAAGCAGATCGCTGCTAACGCAGGTATCGATGGTTCTATCGTTATCGAAAAGATCAAGAACGCAAAGCGCATTGGCTACGGCTTCGATGCATACAACGAAGTATATACTGATATGGTTAAGGCTGGTATCGTTGACCCAACTAAGGTTACACGTTCTGCTCTCCAGAATGCAGCTTCCGTTGCAGCTATGGTTCTCACAACAGAAAGCATCATTGCAGAAAAGAAGGAGCCAGTTGCTCCAGCTCCAGCAATGGGCAACGACATGATGTACTAATATCATAGTCACTATAAATAAAAGTCCGGTGGATATTCCGCCGGACTTTTTGCATATAAAAAAGCCGCCCTGAAAGGACGGCTTTAAGTTTGATTTTAGTATGGCTTTCTGGAAGCGAGAACCTTGAAGAATGGAGCTTCAGACTGAAGCTGAAGAATAAGAGAACGAGTATGTGTATCAAGAAGATTTGCTTCTAAATCAACAGATACAATATTTGTATTGAAGGATTCATCGTAGCTGAGACGAAGGAAAGACATATTGATCTTTTTATCTGCAATGATATTGAGATATTTTGCAAGTTCGCCGGAACGGTTAGGGAAGTGGAAGACAATAGTTGTCATATCGTGCTGTTCGTCAAGAACGATATTCTTGGAAATAATAACAAGTGTCTGTCCAGATTCGAGAGGGATCATAGCATTGACAAAAAGACCGTACTTAATAAGATTATCGAAAAGCTTTTCTGTATCGTGAACATGCTTGATCTTGATAATCGCATATGTAGTTTCACCTGCTACAACTGCCTTGAGTGCCTCATCATCGGACTGAGATGGAATTGGACTGTCAAGGAACGGATATTTGGAAGTATTGAGAGCTGGGATGGCGCTGCCGCAGGCAAAATCGCCAAGAGGAAGCTCTGTAAGTGTATCATTAAGGAATTCAAGACCTTCATTACCGTTTTTTGCGACACGGGATTCATACTGAATTTCACGGCTGAGGCGCAAAACAGTATTCCAGATTGTGGTGAGGCGGCTTGCGCTGTCACTGTCAAGACCTGCAGTCACATTACTGATGATGAATTTCTCACGGTTTGGATCATAAGTAGGGGAATTATCTGCAGACTTTTCTTCTGCAACCTGATGTGAAATGTCAAATCTCTTGACGAGGGCATCCTTGAGGGATGCATCGCATTCATCTATAATTCTTCTTAAAACTTCAAGCTTGCTCATAAAAACCTCCATATCATCATATCATATAAAATTGAAAAGTTAGTAAACTGTTATTTATAAGATTATATCACAAAATAAACAAAAAGGAAAGAGTAAATATTGAAAAATTAAATAAATTTACCAACTGCTTTTGCAACTGGGGAAAGTTCTTTCATAAGAGAAGTGAAAGATTCAATAGTAAGTGTCTGTTCCGGATCGCAGGAAGACTCACGAGGATTTATATGAGTCTCAATAATAAGACCATCAGCGCCTGCAGCAACAGCAGCAAGTGCAAGAGGTTTTACCAGCCAGTAAATACCGCTGGCATGGCTTGGATCGACAACAACAGGAAGATGAGTGAGTCGCTTTAAAACTGGAACAGCTGAAATATCAAGTGTATTTCTTGTGAATGTTTCATATGTTCTTATTCCGCGTTCACAAAGAATGATGTTTTTATTTCCTTCCTTCATGATGTATTCAGCAGAGAGAAGAAACTCTTCAATGGTATTTGCAAAGCCGCGCTTGAGGAGAATTGGCTTGTCTGTTCTGCCGAGTTTTTTCAGAAGGTCGAAGTTCTGCATATTTCTTGCGCCAACCTGAATAATGTCGATTTTTTCGACAAAATAATCAAGTTCGTCTGCCGACATTATCTCGGAAATTACCGGCATATTATGCTTATTTCCGATTTCGCTGAGAATATCAAGTCCCATAGTCCCCATGCCCTGGAAACTGTAAGGAGAAGTGCGTGGCTTGAAAGCGCCACCGCGCAGAACAGAAGCGCCGAGAGCTTTTATATTTTCAGCAATCTTATCTGTAGCTTCAAAGCTGTCAATTACACAAGGACCAGCCATAACAGTAAGCTTATCTGTACCGATATCAACACCTTTTACAGATACGACAGTGCGATCAGTTTCGCTCTTTCTGGAATATATATAATTCTGATATGCAAACTCTTTCACGATATTCCTCCCGGATCTTTATACTAATATCATATAATTTATTTGCTATATTGTCAAGTTATTGTTTACAAAATACAAATGATATGGTATGATAAAAATATAAGCAAACAATATATATCATTATAGGAGTTGATGTTTTGTGATTTCTCCATATAAGCATATAGACACGCCTGCGCTTCTGATTGATAATGAAATACTCATGTCAAACATAAAATATATGCAGGACTATGTCGATTCTCATAGTGTGAAAATGAGACCGCACACCAAAACACATAAAATGTCCGAAATTGCAAAACTGCAGCTTGAAGCAGGGGCAAAGGGTATAGCTGTTGCTAAAATCGGAGAAGCTGAAGTTTATGCACAAAAAGGCATTGACGATATTTTCATCGCAAATGAAATTGTTGGTGAAGAAAAACTCAAAAGAATAGCTGAACTCAGCAAAACGATCAATATTTCTTTTGGTATCGACAGCATTTTCAATGTCAGACAGGCAGAAAAGGTATTTGCAGAAATGAACAGAACTGCGAATGTACTTGTTGAAATTGAAGTCGGTGAAAACCGTTCGGGAATCATAGAAAAAGCAGATTTCCAGACTTTGCTCGATGAACTGAAAAAATGTACTCACGTCAGACTGAAAGGCGTTTTCTCTCATGACGGTAATTCCTATCATGCAAAAGATGCTGAAGAATGTAAGCAGATATTTATTGAATCCCAGAAAAGAACACTTGAGTTTGCTCAGATGGCACGAGATAATGGATTTGATATCGATACAGTAAGTATCGGTTCAACACCTCCGTTTATTCTTGGATTTGATGTTATCGAAGGCGTTACAGAAGTCAGAATCGGTACATATATCCTTATGGATGCATCCCAGAGCAATGTTATTGGGACATATGAAAAATGTGCCGCTACAATACTTACAACAGTAATCAGCAAACCTACCGATGAAAGAGTAATCACTGATGCCGGTGCAAAGTCTATGACTATGCAGGAGAGAAGTGAAGGCATCTGCAAAACAAAGGGTAAAGGTATCATAAAAAACTCCGGTGATATTGCTGTGACAAGTGTATATGATGAACACGGCATTATATACAGTAAAGAATTGCATAAAAATGTAAATATCGGCGATAAGATAGAGATTTTCCCTAATCATATCTGCCCGGTATGTAATTTATATGATAAAGCATATTTGGTTTCAAATGGAAAAATAATTAAGGAAGTTGAGGTAGATGCTCGTGGCAAATCGAATTAAAGAAGAAATTGTAAAGTTTATTGACTTCAGAAGTGACACAGTAACACAGCCTACACCTGAAATGCGTGAAGCTATGGCTAATGCAATCGTAGGTGATGACGTATATCAGGATGACCCTACAGTAAATCTTCTGGAAGAAACAGCAGCCAAGATTCTTGGTAAGCCTGCAGCAATTTTTGTATCTTCCGGTACAATGGGCAATCAGCTTGCGGTAATGGCAGCAACAAAGCGTGGCGATGAAATTATCATTGGCGAAACATACCATCTTTTTGAAAGTGAAGTTGGCGGTGTGGCTGTTCTTTCGGGTGCACATACAAGAACACTTCCGTTCCCAGATGGCATTCCTGATGTAAATATGATTGCAGGCGCTATCAGAGGTGAAAACATCCATTATCCTGATACAGCAATGATCTGCCTTGAAAATGCAGTAGGTAACGGCAGAGTTGTTCCTGTTGAAACAATGAACGAAATCTATAAGCTTGCAAAGAAGAACAAGATTCACGTTCACGTTGATGGTGCGCGCGCATTCAATGCAGCGGTTGCACTTGGTATTGATGTAAAGGAAATCACAAAGAACTGTGACAGTATCATGTGTTGTCTTTCCAAGGGTCTTTGTGCTCCAATCGGTTCTATTGTAGCAGGTGAAAAGGACTTCATCGAAAGAGTAAGAAAGTACAGAAAAATGATTGGCGGCGGCACACGTCAGGCTGGTATTATCGCAGCAGCGGGTCTTATCGCTATTACAGAAATGACAAAGCGTCTCCATGAAGACCACGAAAACGCAAGATATCTTGCACGTAAGCTTGCTGAAATCGACTGCATCGAAATCAATCCGGCTGCAGTTGAAATCAATATGGTATTCTGCAAGATCAATAAGTCAGAAAAGCTTCTTAAGGAACTTCCTGCGCTTATGTATAAGAAGGGAATCAAGATCAATGACGGCGGTTTCCACGGTCAGTTCCGCTTCCTTACATCCAATGATACATCCAAGGACGATATCGATGTATTTATCGCAACACTCATCGATATTTTAGCTGAAAACAAATAAATAATCACACATTACTGCCTCCCACATAAAATGATAATGAAGCATAGCTTTAATTTTATTCGGGAGGTAGTTTTATGTCTAATAACAGAATGACACCCGGCCCTATAAATAATTGTCAGGGAATGGGCGCAGAAGCTGTATGTGTCAATACAAGAAAAGTGTATGATTCCTGTAAGGATAAGGAGTGTCTTCAGGACCTGAGGGTTTATCTTACAGGAAGATCTCAGCAGATTTTTGATGGTGCTTTAAGCGTAAAGCCTAAAACAGCTGAGCTCCTCTGGGCTTATGTAGATGTGGAATCTGTTCCGTTCAACAGCGGATTTTATACTGTAAATGTAAAATATTTTTACAGAATTACAGCTGATGCATCATGCGGTGCGGGCAGACCAAAAGAAATCACAGGCATCGCAACATACGACAAGAGAACAATTCTCTTTGGCAGCGAAGGAAATGTACGTATTTTCAGCTCACTTTATGAGCAGGGCTATGACAGACAAATGACTGAAAAGACAAATCTGCCGATAGCCGTTGTGGAAGTTGTCGATCCTGTAGTTCTTGGTACGAAGATTGTAGATGAGGGAGGCTGCGGTGAATGTCTTTCCTGCGATATTCCACATTGTGTTGTCGATGCATTTGAAGATGAGATTTTCCTGAATGATGACTGCAGAAAGCTCTATGTCACACTTGGTCAGTTCAGTATTATAAGACTTGAAAGAGATATTCAGCTGCTTATGCCGGCATATGATATTTGTCTGCCTGAAAAGGAATGTAACGGCAGCGGCAATGGCGCAGAAGATCCATGCGATCTTTTTTCGAGATTCAAATTCCCGGTTGATGAGTTTTTTCCACCAAAACAGGGAGAGATGAATAAGACCTGTGACAAAAAAGGAAGATGTGGTTTCTAAAATATTAAAGCACCGAATTTTCGGTGCTTTATTTATGCTCTTATGTAATAGTTGAAAAGAAAAAACATATATCTTTGTATATGGAGGTGGAAAAATGATAAGAAAAACCGGTACAAAACTTATGTTTCTTGTTACAGTTTTTTTGACAATAACAGCGATTTTGTGTATAATGGAGATAAAAGATGAACTGTACACGATAGTGATGAATAAAGCAGATATTTTTCATCCTGAAATTATAATCGATGCAGGGCATGGTGGGGCTGATGGCGGAGCTGTTTCGTCAAATGGAGTAGCTGAAGCAGATATAAATCTTTCTATAAGCGAAAAAACTCAGTTTGTTGCTTCATTTTTGGGTATTAACACGAAAATGACACGTTCAGACAGAGATTCACTCAATTTTGAACCGTCTGATACAATACGTCAGAATAAAATGAATGACCTTAAAGCAAGAGTTAAGATAGCCAAGGAAAATGCAGATGCCGAGTTTATCAGCATTCATCTCAATAAGTTCAGTGATCCACGATATTTTGGTGCACAAGTATTTCATAAAAATGATGATGCATCAATTTTGCTTGCACAAAATGTTCAGGGCGCTTTGTATCAGCTGAATGATAAAAATACAAGAAGTTTCAAGCAGATTCCCAACGATAATTACATATTTGACAGGATTTCCAATGCAGGGATAATTGTGGAATGTGGTTTCCTTTCCAATGAAGAGGAAGAACTCATATTGCAGAATGATGCCTATCAGTCGAAAATTGCTGTGCTCATCACAGGGGGATATACAAATTATAAATATAACAGGTGACGTATGAAGAAAAAGACAGCTTATGTTTGTTCAAATTGCGGATATGATTCGCCAAAGTGGACTGGGCAGTGTCCAAACTGTAAAGAATGGAATACGATGGAGGAGTTTTCTATAAAGGAAGAGCCTAAAAATTCGAGAGCTTCATCAAATGGCAGACTCAGTTCATCGGTTAAAAAGGCAGTGTATATTGATGAAATAGATATAAATGATGAAGTAAGAGTCCTGACGGAAATCTCTGAACTGGACAGAGTGCTTGGCGGAGGTTTCGTAAATGGTTCTCTCACACTTATAAGTGGTGAACCTGGAATCGGTAAATCGACTCTTCTTTTGCAGGCTTGTGAAAATCTGGGCAAGGAGCATAATGTGCTCTATGTTTCAGGCGAAGAATCACTTCCTCAGATAAAACTGAGAGCACAGAGAACAAATGTGTCATCAAAGAAAATCAAAATACTTTCGGAAACAAATCTTGAGGATATCATTATCGCGATAGAAAATGAAAAGCCTAAGTTTGTTATTATCGACTCGGTACAGACCATTTTTGATCCTAAAATTGCGTCTACTCCGGGCAGCATTACACAGGTGCGCGAATGTACAATGACACTTATGCAGCTCGCAAAACAGCATGAAGTGTCGATTATCCTCGTAGGCCATGTGAACAAGGATGGCAATATTGCAGGACCGAAAATTCTTGAGCATATGGTGGATACAGTTCTTTATTTTGAAGGCGAAAAGCATATCACATACAGAATGCTTCGTGCGGCGAAAAACCGCTTTGGCTCAACAAACGAAATCGGTCTTTTTGAAATGACAAGTTCAGGTCTTGTGGATGTTAAAAATCCATCTGCTGCTTTATTGAGCGGACGCCCTGAAAATGTAAGCGGCAGCTGTGTTGTGGCAACTCTTGAAGGTACACGACCTGTGTTGACAGAAATTCAGGGGCTTGTGACAAAATCCTCTTTCGGTGCGGCAAGAAGAACTGCAGCCGGAATAGATTACAACAGATTTGTTCTTATTCTTGCAATTCTTGAAAAACGACTTGGTATGATGCTCAGTTCGTATGACGCATATATAAATGTTGTAGGTGGAATTCGTGTAGACGAGCCGGCTGTCGACCTCGGCATAGCGGTTGCAATAGCTTCAAGCTATCTTGATAAGCCTGTATCACCTGATGTTGTGCTTCTTGGAGAAATAGGTCTTTCGGGCGAATTGCGAGCTGTACAGGGAAGTAATCAGCGTATTCAGGAAATAAAGCGCCTTGGATATAAAAAGTGTATTCTGCCTCTTGGATGCAAAGATGACAATGTTAAAATAAATGACATTGAGCTTGTATATGTCCGTGATGTAGGTGAAGCTATCAAAGCAGCCTTTTAATAAAAATAAAGTCCCCGTTCTTTTATAATATTCTGAGTTTTTCTGCTCAAAATACTATAAAAAGAACGGGGGTTTTTATTTTGAAGAAAATAATTTTGTGGATGACTGTGATTATGGCTGTTACAGCAGCTTTCCGCTATGCTGAAAAGCAGGAGAAAACTGTGTTAAAAGCTGTTTATCCATTGAAAATGGACATAAAAAATGTACTTACTGTAAATGGCACTGTAAGAGAAAATAATCGAAAAGATATTTACCTTAATGAAATGGTCGAGGTTAAGGAAATATATGTAAAGCAGGGAGAATATGTGAAAAAAGGACAGGTGTTGGCGCTTACAGGAGAAAATGAGGGTTTTGGAATAACTATACCGAGCGAATATATGGTGAATGCTTTTATCAGAGGTATGGAGGGAGAAGCAGTATACTGCAGTGTGGAAGATGAATATATAAGAAGTCCTATAGATGGAACTGTCATGAGTATAAATTATAAAGCGGGCGACAATGCAGGACCGATAATTCCCCTAATTTCAGTTTCGGATCTGAATGATCTGAATATTTTGGCACAGATAAACGAGGATATAATTCATAAAATTACAGTAGGAATGAGGGCAGATATATATTGCGGAATAAAAGACTCTGAACCAATGGCAGGAAACATCACAGCAATTATGCCATATGCAGTGAAAACTGCAAATCTTTTGTCAACCAAAGAAAATCCCGCAAAAACAGAGGTTGTGCTTGATATTACAGATAAGTTGTATAATATTTCGCCGGGTCATTCGGTTACAATTAAACTTGCCACCGACACAAAGAGTGATGCGATGACAATTCCATATGAATATATAAATCAGAATAGTGATAATGAGCAATATGTACACATACTTGGTGAAAATGGAATTCCGGAAATCAGGATTATAGAAACAGGATATGAACTGGAAACTGTGTGCGAAGTTATAAATGGAATCGATGAGAATGACCTTATTCTTATGTGTGATGAAATAGTAGAAAAGCCTGCGAAAATTAAGGTGAAAAATGCGGATAAGTGATATTATAAGACTTGCATATAAAAATGTTACAGGCAGCAGTATAAAAGGATTGCTGTCGGTAATTTCGGTATGTATAGGAATAGCTTCGGTTGCGCTTGTGTCAGGAATTGGCTGGGGGGTTTCAAAACAGATTGATGGTGAGCTGAGCAGAATAAATGCCAGTGCAACAGTGTTGAAGTCGAATAATAATGCTTTTGAAAGTGATGAAATCATTGCAATTAAAAATACAGCAGGCATAAAGGGCGCAGTTCCGTTGATTTTTGAGTTTGGAAAATTATACGCAAAGACTCAAAGTATGGATACGCTTGTGGTTGGCATTGATAAAGACTTTTCGAAAATATTCGATATAAAAACTCTGCACGGTTTTGAAATAGGAAAAGATGAAAAAATATTTGAAAACTATCAGGTGATTGTTGATGATGAACTGGCAAAAAAGCTTTATTACAGGACGAATATAATAGGCAAGAAGATTCAGCTTGGGTATGGACAAGGTGTAAAAGAATATGAGGTGGTTGGGGTTATTGAATCACCTAAGGCCGGGATTGAAACGCTTATCGGACAGAAGTTTCCGGCAATGGTATATATTCCATATCAAACTGTAAATGACACCTACGGGGAAAATAAGGTGTCAATTGTAGCATTGACCTGTGAAATGGAAGAAGAATATGATAAGGTCACATCGACACTTGTGCGTAAGCTTAATTATAATTCGCCAGAGGGAAAATATCAGCTTGAAAATATTTCAAATTATGCAGGAATGGTGTCAAAAATAACCGATATAGTTGCGATAATGATATCATGTGTAGCAGGTATTTCTGTTTTCGTTGGTGGAATAGGAATGATGAGTTCAATGATTTCAAATATTGAAAGCAGAAAAACAGAAATAGGAATATACATGGCATTGGGAATCAGAAAAAAAGATATATTAAAGATATATATGTGCGAATCAGTGATGATTACAGCAACGGGTGGATTAGCAGGTATACTAATAAGTATTATCGGTGTATATTTTATAAGACAGACGGGAGTTGTAAATGTAAATCTGGATATTACAGCACTTGCAGTATGTTGTATAGTTGCGGTTTTGTGCGGAATAATGTTTGGTTATATGCCTGCGAAGAAAGCTGCAACGATGAAACCTATGGATGCTATAAGATGGGAATAAAAACACCGCAGATTTAATTCTGCGGTGTTTTGGTTTAATACAATTTATAAAGCAGGGAAGCAATTTCACTTCTCTGAATATCATTGAGTGGTTTTACAACATTCTGGCCTCCATATCCGTTTACGATACCGAGATTTTTAAGGAGAGCAATATGGTCAAATGCCCATGCAGGGATTGATTTGTCATCGTCGAAGCCAATGGAATTGCTGTTGTAGACATATCCACGTTCGATAGTTCTGCCGAGAATTGTCATAACCTGAGCTCTTGAAATATTGTTGTCAGGCAGGAATACATTGCCGGCAGATGTAACACTGCCTTTCATAATTCCAAGAGAATAGAGTGCCTTGACATGAGGAAGTGCCCAATCAGCAATTTTATCCTTGTCGGCAAATGGAAGTTCAATATCAGCATAATCATCTGTATTAATAGCCATATAACGTGAAATCATAGTAGCGACCATTGCATTTGTAGCCTTTGCTGAAGGATTAAAGTTTTCTGCAGGTGAGAAAATACCATTTTCAGCTAAAACATATACAGCAGATTTTGCCCAGCTGTTGCCCATATCCTTGAAGGATATATCGTATACTTCAGGAACATAGTCAAATGAAGCCTTTGTTTTATTGCCGAAGAAATCGGTCACAGAAACAGAGAATCTGTGAGGCTGAGAAAGATTATTGTTTACAAAAGTCAGAATATTGTTTACAGAATCATAAGAGTGGGAAATCTTTTTACCATCCATTGTGACTGCAATATTTTTAAGTGCAAACGGAGAATTTTCATAGACAGATACTGTGTAGTTGCCGTCAGAAATATCTGTAAGCTGAATAAGCGGAGCTTCGGTATCGGTCATACCGCTATCAAAAAATCCGAAAATATTGTCAAGATATACTTTACCTGTGCCAATTGCGTCAAGGGATATTGCAGAATATCCTGATGGTACAGGAAGTGTTATCTGTGCCCAGATTTTTGAATCAAGCAGATGTGTGACGGTTTGTCCGTCTGAAAGAGTGAAGGTGAAAAGAACAGGCTCATCTTCGGTTTTGTACCAGAGTGAAATTGCTTTTGTGGAACTTCTGAGAGAAAGAGGAAGAGAAAAACTTGCAGATTCGGCATTGTTATATTCAGCAACAAATGCCTTTTTACCGAAACGAGCTTGCTCGTAGTTTATGCTTGTATAGGCAGAAGCAGAGCCTTCCGGAAGTGCAGCTACTGTACTGTTAAAATTGCTTTCAAAATCTTCAACCTGATACGGATCAGCGCCAACCGAAATATTGATGGTTTTGGAAATCTCACCTGCTGTTACGGTAAGTGAGCCTTTAGCTCCGGAAAGGGAAGAAGCCTTGAATACACCCTTGCTGTCGACTGTGCCGCAATTGCCGCTTACAGTCCACGTATAGGAGGTATCGTCATTTGCAAGTTTTCTGCTTTGCGCAAAAGCAAGAACATTAAAATCTACACTTTCGTTAGTAGCGAGAGAAACTGAATCGGTTATATTTTTACCGTTTCTCAGGATAAACATTCTGTCCGGAGACTTTACGACTGTAAATTCAGTAGGCTCAACGGCAATGCCGCTGATATTGGCAGTAAGCTTATATGTACCGGCAGCAGATGGAGCGATATATTTGTTGCCATCGATAAGTCCATCCTCAGCTATAATGTCGGCGGAAATTTCGCCAAAACCATTATAGTTTTTATCATAGCCCAAAGCATATACAGTATTATGACTGTTTGCCATTACTATAGGATCGATAGGATAAAGCTGTGCTTTGGAAATATTGGATTTTTCTTTATTGTTAACGAAAAGAATGTATGTAGCACATTTTCTTGGTGCGCCATCAGATGGATTGTTTACAACATAAGGGGCTGTATCGCCAGGAAGCTGAACTGAAAGTGCTGTACTGCCGCCACCATCCATATTTATTACTGTGTTATATCCATCCTTCAGAAGAAGATTTGCACAGTCAAGAAGGCTTATGCCCATACTTGTGACACTCTGTCGTCCGTCAACCGCCCATATTTTGAAGCTGCCATCATCTTTGATGCCCATAACAGTTCTTGGAGCTTTATCGGACTTGGCATGTTCGGTTAGTTGACCATCAACAACAAGCATATCACCGCCGCCTGTGGCAAATGCAGCCTGTTCGAAATGTTCGTCTGCACTCATTTCGAGAACGAGAGTTTCACCTGGTGTGAGCGTTGCAAGGTCTATAGAGCCTTTGTAACTGTCATTATATGTCAGAATATACTGTGTATCGGAAAGCTCAACACTACCCTTTAACCATTCGACAGACTTGACTGTAAAAATTGCCTGCGTGCCGAATGAAAGAGGAGAGGGATCGCTTTTTTCTAAAATAGCGACTGTACCACCAAGGGTTGTCTGGCTTGTATTTGAATAAGCGCCGCCGAGAAGAGTGATACCATTACCGGTGCGATCTTTATTAATAGCATAGATTGGATAGGAAGCGCCGGTAAGCTGGCTGACCATATTTGCTGTCATCTTTGGAGCACCGGCATAAGCAGTTCCATCTTCGGCAAATGCAACACCGTTCCACATACCATCGGAACTGATCAGAGCTCCGTTTTTTATGACAATTCCTGTTGGAATGCCTGTTGACGTGTTAAAAAAATCAGCGTTTACAGCGCCAACAACACTATATCCATTGTTTTCGGCATGTTTTACAACATTATTGATGGTACTCATGCCATAAAGTTTGTTGCCGTATTCAACTATCGGAGTAACCGACGAATTTGGAGTGTATTCAAATCCAAAGCTCTGAAGACGGTTATTCCCTGAAAAATCTTCGGTTTTGATAATGTAATCAAGACCTTTTCCGACAGTAATCGTCTTCGAATAGACATCACCATTCAAGGAAAGGGAGAAAACAGGCAAAACCGATAATAATATGCTGAGAATCAGCAGGGAGGAGATTGCTTTTTTCATTTATTATCCTTTCAAAATGAGATAGGAGGGTGTAGCCCTCCTATCGAAATAAACTATTTACCGCAGCATTTTTTGTATTTCAAACCGCTGCCGCATGGACATAAATCATTTCTGCCAACTTTTGTCTTCTTGACAGGCTTTTTCTGTACAGAATCATCGCCGCCCAAAGCAATAGTAGGCTTCATGAGTTTTTCACGTTTAGGAGCATCAGAACCGACGATCTGAGCAAGGAGAACTGTACGTGCAGTTTCTTCTCTGATATCGGAAACCATCTGATCAAACATATCAAGACCCTGCTGTTTATACACAATAACAGGATCGGTCTGAGCATATGCCGCAAAGCCGACACCACGACGAAGTTCATGCATAGCATCAATATGCTCCATCCATTTTGAATCGACTACCTTGAGAAGAACAACGCGTTCAAGTTCACGCATGATTTCAGAGCCGATTTTAGCTTCTTTTGCTTCATAGAAAGCAAAAGCCTTTTCTTTAAGCATATCAATGATATCCTTTTTGGAGTGTGAATCGAGATATTCACGTGTAAATGTAATTTCACCCGGATTAATAAAGAGTTTTTCAAACTTCTTCATCATATCCGGAATATCAAGAATATCTACATAATTTCTTTCGCCGGCAAAAGCATTTACGCCGTTTTCAACATATTCACCGAGCATGGAAAGGATGGAAGACTTGATGTCATTACCATTGAGCACAGCCTGACGCTGTCCATAGATAACTTCTCTCTGTTTGTTGAGAACGTTATCGTATTCAAGAACATGCTTTCTTGCCTGGAAGTTTCTACCTTCAACCTTGCCCTGAGCACTTTCAAGTGCACCTGAAAGAATCTTCTGGTCAAGAGGCTGATTTTCATCAATTTTGAGGGAGGTCATAGCATTTGCAACCTTTTCGCCACCGAAAAGACGCATAAGGTCATCTTCGAGGGAAAGATAGAAAATACTTGTACCAGGGTCACCCTGACGACCGGAACGACCGCGAAGCTGATTATCGATTCGACGGCTTTCGTGTCTTTCTGTACCGATGACACAAAGACCGCCTGCTGACTTTACCTTTACAGCATCCTTATCTGTGTGTTCCTTGAATTCGCCGAGAAGACGCTTGAATGTGCCTCGTGCTTCGATAATGGAAACATCGTTTGTTTCGGCAAAACCGGTAGCTTCTTCAATGAGCTCATCAGAATAGCCCATCTTCACCATTTCAGCCTTTGCCATATATTCAGGGTTACCACCGAGAACAATGTCTGTGCCTCGGCCGGCCATATTTGTAGCAATAGTAACAGCACCAAGGCTGCCCGCCTGAGCAACAATCATAGCTTCTTTTTCATGCTGCTTTGCATTGAGGACATTATGCTTTACACCGCGCTTTGCAAGCATAGAGGAAAGGATTTCACTCTTTTCAATGGAAATAGTACCTACGAGAACAGGCTGTCCCTTTTCGTTGCATTCAACAATACGATCGATAACAGCTTTGAACTTGGCATTTTCAGTCTTGTAGATTGTATCAGGCAAGTCTTTTCGTACAACTGGTTTGTTTGTAGGAATTTCGACAGTATCGAGAGCATAAATCTGACGGAATTCTTCCTCTTCAGTAAGAGCGGTACCTGTCATACCGGAAAGCTTGGAGTAAAGACGGAAGAAATTCTGGAATGTGATTGTAGCGAGTGTCTTGCTTTCGCGGTTTACTCGCACCTTTTCCTTGGCTTCGATAGCCTGATGCAAACCTTCGGAATAACGTCTGCCGTACATAAGACGACCTGTAAATTCATCGACGATGATAATTTCGCCATCTTTGATTACATAGTCAATGTCAAGTCGCATAATACCACGAGCCTTGAGAGCTTGGTTGATATGATGAAGAATAGTCGCGTTTTCAGGGTCAGACATACTGTCTACACCGAAGAATTCTTCGGCCTTCTTTGTACCCTTTGGTGTAATAGTAGCGGTTTTTGCCTTTTCATCAATGATGTAATCGGCATCTATATCTTCCTGGTCTTCTTTTTCATCTACACTTACAAACTTTTTTGCCTTAAGACGGGCAACGAAAGCATCAGCTTTTGCATAAAGGTCTGTGGATTTATCACCCTGACCGGAAATGATAAGCGGAGTTCTTGCTTCATCGATAAGGATGGAGTCAACTTCGTCGACAATAGCAAAATTATGGCCACGCTGAACCATTTCTTCTTTATAAATAGCCATATTATCACGAAGATAGTCAAAACCGAGCTCATTATTTGTGCCGTAAGTAATGTCACATGCGTAAGCGGCACGGCGTTCAACATCTGTAAGACCGTGAACGATAACACCTACTGTAAGACCGAGAAAACGATGGACCTTGCCCATCCAGTCACTGTCTCGTTTTGCAAGATAGTCATTGGTTGTAACAATGTGAACACCCTTGCCTGCAAGAGCATTGAGGTAGGAAGGGAGGACGGCAACAAGAGTTTTACCTTCACCTGTTTTCATTTCAGCAATACGGCCCTGATGAAGAATAATACCACCTTTAAGCTGAACAGGGTATGGATACATACCGAGAACACGTTTTGCAGCTTCGCGGCATACAGCAAAAGCATCAGGAAGAATATCATCAAGAGTTTTGCCGGAATTCAGCTGTTCTTTAAAATATGGAGTCATAGCCTTGAGCTGGTCATCAGACATATGTTCATACTTTGAAGCCAGCTGTTCAATAGACTTTACTATCGGTTCAATCTTCTTTATTTCTTTATCGGAAGTATCACCGAAAAGTTTTCTTAAAAATCCGAGT
>JAZUBN010000092.1:0-22854 GCA_045638565.1 Oscillospiraceae bacterium
AATGGGGTCCCCGACAAGCCTGCTTGTTGGGGTGAATTCACATGGGAGGCAGGAGGGTGAGGACGGAGGTTTCCTATGACTTTATATGAACAAATATACCGCTCCATCAAAAAGGATATCCAGTCCGGTCTGCTCAGAAGCGGACAGAAGCTTACAAGCAAGCGTCAGCTTGCCTATGATTTGGGCGTGAGTATCAACACTGTCGATGCCGCTTATTCACAATTGCAGAGCGAAGGCTATATAATTATGCGCCCGAAAAGCGGATGTTATGTGGCTCAGCTCGATGTTTTGCAGCATGTGGAGCTTGAAAGTGAGTATTTTGAAACCAAAAATCATGATTTTACATATGATATCGATTTTTCGCCTTCCGATGTGGATACAGAAAACTTCCCTTATGCCTTATGGCGCAAACTTTTAAGGCAAAGTTTTGATGAAATCGATCCGTTTTTATTGAAATCCCCTGATTATCAGGGCGACATTGCGCTGAGAAAGGCCATATGCTCCTATCTTTCCCAATCGAGAAATATCGAAGCCGACCCAACTCATCTTGTCATCGGCAACAGCACAGCGGCTCTTCTCCGCTGCATCTGCGGTATGCTGGGCGACACCCACACTCTCGCTTCGGAAAATCCCGTTTACAACACGGCTTATTCAATTTTTTCGGCTATGGGCGGCGCCTGCATTTCTGTCGATGCCGACACTCCCGATAAGCTTGTGGAAAATCTCAGCAAAACCGATGCAGATATTTTTTATGTAACCCCATCCCATCAGTTTCCGCTGGGGCACAGCCTTCCCCTTGCAGCGAGAATCGAGCTGCTCAACTGGGCGGCAAATGATGACCGCTATATAATCGAGGACGATTATGACAGTGAATTCCGCTACAGCTCAAAGCCGCTGCTGCCTATCCGAAGTATGGACAAAAACGGCAAAGTCATTTACATCGGCACCCTTTCAAAAGCTATCGCGCCGAGTGTAAGGATAAGCTATGCTCTGCTTCCTCCTTCACTTATTAAGCTTTTCCGCGAAAAGGGCAGACTTTATCTTTCATCTGTGTCCCGTCTTGAGCAGAATGTGGTACATTCTTTTATGTCGAGCGGCTCTTTCGAGCGTCATCTCAACAGAATGAGAAATATTTACCGCAAAAAGCGTCAGCTTCTCGTTTCTCTGCTTTCACAGCATCATAATATTGAGATTCTGGGCGAAAACGCGGGGCATCATATTCTCATACGCATCAAGGGGCTTTCGGAAAGCGAAATCGTTGGGCTTGCCCGTGAGGAAAAAATCCGCGTATACCCTGTGTCCAGCTATTTCATCGGCGGCGTTTCGGCTGAATATGAGTCTTCTGTGCTTTTAGGCTATGGTGCTTTAAGTGAAAAACAGATAGATGAAGGCATAAAACGATTGATTAAAGCATGGAATGTGTAATTCTTGCACTTAAAAAAGACACCCCGTATGGAGTGTCTTTTGTTTTATGATTTATTCGTTATCATCAGGTACGAATGTCTTGCCGCAATGCTGACAGGTCTGCTCACAGAGGAAACCGTCAGGAAATTTGAACTTGATTTTATTTATATCAAGAGTGGTGTTACAACGTGGACAGATAATAATTATACGCCATTTGCTCATAAGAAAGCGGCATAACCCATAGAAAAATACCGACAGCAATGTAAAGGTCAAGAAAAATTCCAGATAGTTTGCATTTTTCATTCTCTCAGCAAATGAAACTACACCGACAAGAGAGGAATCATGAGGGGTTTTTACTGCAAAATAAATAACTGCAATTATGTATACAAGAAATATAGTCACGATAATATTATTCTTCTTTTTCATATAGTTTCTCCTTCCAATACAGTATATGATAATTGTAGCATAGATTGTACGAAAATACAATAAAAAATGTAGAAGACAGTGCTCTCCTGTCAAATGCGCCATACTTTTTTCACTTTTCACTATAACTTATAACTCAAAAAAGACACCCCGTATGGAGTGTCTTTTTTATTATGATTAAATAGACGGGCTGCGCCCTACACCCCTCCGTCACGCATTGCGTGCCACCTCCCCTTAACAATGGGAGGCAAAAAGAGGAGAGTGTCTTTTTATTATATTAAATTACTTTTCCCATTCTGCGAGGGCATAGCCAATCATAAGCTCTGTTGTATTGATAAGGCTGTCGATGTGTGTGCGTTCAACGCCGTGGCTGCAGTATACAGGCATACCGAAAGCCGCCGCCTTGATGTTGTTGCCGCCCTTGAGAGCCGCACTTGCGTCTGTGCCGTAGCGATAGAAAATGTCAGTCACATAATTTGTGCCCATCTTTTCCGCCGCATTTACAAGACGGGATGTGAGTTCATAGTCATAAGGGCAAGTGTTGTCCTTGCAGCAGATTGTGACGCAATGTTCGTTGCCGTCATAGTCAGGGCCGATAAGACCGATGTCGATAGCCACATATTCGGAAACTTCAGCTGGGACATATGTGCCGCCTGTGCCGATTTCTTCGGAATATGGAAAAGCGAGGATTGTCTTATACTTTGGCTTGATGTTGTTTTCTGTGAGATACTTGAGGAGTGTGAATGCACAGGCAACAGCCGCCTTGTCATCGATGAAGCGGGACTTGAGGAAGCCGTTCTTTGTGAATGTGCATCTTGGGTCAGCCGCTACCATATCGCCGTGGCGGATGCCGAGAGCGCGTACATCAGCTTCACACTTGATGTCTTCGTCGAGAATAATCATCATTGTGTTTTCATCGCGGGCAAGTGTTCTTGCATCGTCGAATACATGAACAGAGTGGCTCTGGCAAGCCATAAGACCTGTGTATTCTCTTCCGTCGCGTGTATATACTGTAACAGTTTCGCCTTCAAGGCTCTGCCAGTTGACGCCGCCTGTATTGCGGACACGAATCATACCGTTAGGGTCGATGCGCTTGACCATCATACCGATTGTATCGAGATGGCATGCGATTTCAACTGCCTTGGAGTTGTCTTCACCTTCGATTGTGATGTAAGGTGTGCTCTTGTTATCGTATGTAACGGAATAGCCGAAACGAGCGGCAATTTTTTCGATAACAGGATTCATCTGGACATAGTAGCCGACAGGGCTTGGCACATTAACGATTTCCTTGAAGCAATCGATGATGTACATAGGGTCGAAATTGTATTTCATGTTCTTTCTCCTTTTGGGATATTTATATACTCAAATTATACTCCCCCAAATGGCAAATGTAAAGTGGAAATGCAAAAAAGACTACCCTTTTCGGATAGTCTTGTTGTTTTATTGGGCAATAATCTGCTTCACATCGGAAACACTGCGCTTGCTGTTGGAATCTCCAAAGACCACAAGCCGTGCTTCGCCTTCCTCCACAAGAATATAAGCCTTGCCTTCTTCCTGCACTTCTGCATTTTCAATCTCTGCCGCATAGGAATCTTCCGACACAATGCTTATCTTTGTAAAATCGGCAACACCATATTCACAAAGCAGGTCTTTCACAGAAATACCCCTGCCATTTACTTCTATTTCCTCGCCCTTGCCGTTGACACGAATACCGTTTACATCGGTAAGCTTAAGGTCATCGAGCCTGATACCCATTGTTTTTCCGCCGTAAGTGAGAATTACGTCGCCGTCTTCCACCTTTGGTGCGGTCATAAAATGCACAGCCGCTGCAATCACTGCAACAAGCACAAGAGCTGCGGCAAGAGCAATCAATTTCTTATTTTTCATTTTATACCCTCTTATTTTATCGCTTTTCTGACTCTGCGTATCAGTTCTGCCCCAAGAATACCGAAGCAAAGTCCGCTTATCGATGCCACTGCTCCATAGAGCACAAGCACCACACCCCACAGGCGGAATACCAGCGCATTTGCCGTCATTGCCGCCGAAAGTGAAGCAAACATATTTATAACTGCCGCTCTTTCTGTGCTGTCTGTCCAGCCAATTTTATCAAGCATAATCGATACAATATCGACGACAACACCGGGCACGATATATCCAAGCGGCATAAATATGCCCATACTGCCCACTCTGCCCATAGTGAGAGCCAGCGCCCCCTGCACAAGACCCATAAGTGTGCCGCTCCATTTCATACCGCATATTTCCCTTGCCACAACGAGAAACATTACGGAAAAGGCTGTGCTTATACCGCCGGGGATTCGCAGATAATCGGTTATGATATTGGCAAAGGGATTCACCAGCTTTTTCGCAAACATACCCATACTGCAGCAGAGGGCCATGAATATATAGATTTTAAGCTTTGATTTTTTCATAATCCTCCGGTGTATTGATGTTTTTCACCATATCCGCCATATCACAAGGCAGATTATAATATAATATATCCGCTTTATCGAGAGCACGCATAAGGCGATAGTTTCCCTCTTTCAGGTACTCTTCAAAAATATCGGCCATTTTTACACGGTAAACCGCTGTCAGCGGATGCTGTCTGCCTTCACTTACCGCAACTATGCCGTCGTGGTCGACTAAATTATCAAGCAGAAGCTGATATAATTGTGCCCTGACAAGCGGAGTATCACAGGCCGAAACGATGAGCGCATCGGCAGCGCAATTTTTCAGCGCGGCATGAAGGCCTCCCATCGGACCGCAGTTTTCATAAATATCGAAAACTCTGCCGCAATTTTCCGGCACATTTTCAGTTTTTTCTGTACACGAAACCATTACATCGGCGGTCAGCTTTCTGAGCTCATCGGCAATAATATCGGTAAAAGTTCTGCCATTCATCACAAGGCCGCCCTTATGAGTGCCCATACGTGAGCTTTTTCCTCCGGCAAGGATAACTGCACTGATTTTCATAAGCGAACTCCTTTTATTAAATAAACGCCGTTTCACGGCTACACCTCATCCGTCAGCTTTGCTGACACCTCCCCAAACGGGGTCCCCAACAAGCCTGCTTGTTGGGTTGTGAATTAAGGTGAAGGCTCCTAAGAATGAATATCCCACCCTTTCGGATGGGATATTTTAATTATATCTTATTTAATCTCAGAATGTCAATTATTCCTCTACACTTAATGCGTTTGTAGGGCAAGCCTTTACACAGGTTGGCACAAGACCGTGCTTTACACGTTCAGCACAGCCGTCACACTTGACTATCTTGCCATTCTTATCAAAACGCACCGCATCATATTCACATACTTCAAGACACTTCTTGCAGCCGTCGCACTTTCCGATGTCAGCAATCACAACAAAGCCGTTTTCATTCTTAACAAGAACATTGTGTGGGCAGGCATTAATGCAAGGAGCATCTTCACAGTGAGCGCAGCACTTTGTGACATACTTTACAAGACCTGTGCGTTCGGAAGTGTACTTTTCGTGGATACGAGGGGAAACAGCGTCAACCACTGTTTCATCGTAATGCTGGTCCATGCAGGCTACGATGCAGGCAAGGCAGCCGCAGCATTTATTCTTATCGCAAACAACTTTACTCATAGCACTTCTCCTTTTTCACAAGACGGCAGCAATATGACTTAAATCCAGGGAAGCCGGAAATAGGGTCGAGATATGTGTCATCCAGAATGTAATTGATATCCTTATCATTTACTGCGTGGTAAACATTGACAACACCCTTAAGGTTTGAGGATGTGACCGAAAGAGTCATATCCAGCTTGCCCATTGGTGTTTCAACTGTAACTTCTTCGCCGTCGACCATACCGAGAGCGGCAGCATCGTCAGGATGTACTTCAACGAGAGGCCACTTTTCGAGATTTGCGAGCCATGGATGGCGGTAAGATCTGGAGTGGAAGAGCTGAGGCTTTCTGCTGCCTGTCGCAAGAATGAGCGGGAACTGATCCATCGGGAGCTTTTCACGGAAATCGTGGAAGAATGGCAAGCCTTCGTGGCCTTCCTTATCGCAGGAGCCGATAGCGCCCGATACAAATTCGATCTTACCCGATGGTGTCTTGACCTTGAGAATATCCTCTGTTGTCTTTGGCTGAGTCATATTTCTCGCCTTGACACCCATTGGATTTTCCTTCAGTTCTTCGAGAGTTACACCTGTATTTGAAATCATCTTGCGGAGATAATCTTCGTTGTTATGAACAGGTTCGTCGCCGCCGATTGTAAAGCCAAGCTTTTCAGCAAGACCTGTGATGATATCCATATCTGTTCTTGCTTCGCCCATTGGCTCGATAACGTGACCCTGATAGAAGAGTGTATCACCGCCTGTTACAATTACCTGTTCTCTTTCAAGAGAGGACTGAACAGGGAGAAGGATATCGCAATATTTGCAGGAATCTGTCATATAGATATCTGCATTTGCAACAAAGCCGATATTTTTAAGAGCCTCTTCAACTCTGTCGACACGAGGCCACATATGATGGTTCATGCCGAATGCGAGGAGAGTTTCCATAGGATATTCGCCCTTGCCTTCAAGATAATCGGCAATCTTTGTAACCTGAATTTCGTGGGAAGAAAGCTTTGCCCATGCAGGGAAATCGTTATGGCTAAGGTCGTTTTCAGCATCGACACGCTGTACTTTGCCATTAGGAGCAAATCTGCCCTTGAGAGGCACGCCAGGACCCATAGGAGCGCAGGCGCCGCCCTTTACGCCGAAAGAGCCTGTGAGCGCAAGAAGAAGAGTTACCGCTCTTGCATTCTGCACGCCGTTGATATTATGTACTACAGGAGAAGCTGACATCTGGATTGGGCAAGGCTTCATTTCGCCCATAAGGCGAGCCGCCTTTATCATATCATCTGCAGGAACACCTGTGATTTTTTCAACCTTTTCAGGTGTGAATTCCATTGCATATTCCTTGTATTCTTCAAAGCCTGTTGTATATTTTTCGACATATTCCTTGTCGTAAAGATTTTCTGTAATGAGAACACGTGCCATACCGAGAGCAAGAGCGCCGTCTGTGCCAGGGAATGGACGGAGATGAATATCCGCGTGTTCTGTTGTAGGTGTGCATCTTGGGTCGATGACAACAAGCTTCATACCGCGTTCCTTATTTTTGAGGATAGCAGCGCCGCCTGTTGTGGATCGGCTGTACATTGGATTTACACCCCAGATAAAGAGAGCCTTGCAGTTTTTCATATCAGGCGCAGGCAGACCCTGATCTGCACCGAAGGAGCTCTTGAATGCCATCATAAGAGCATAAGCACAGGTGCTGGATTCTGTGCCGATATTTGGTGTGCCGTAGCCGTTGGCAAACTCTGTAGCCTGAGGGCGGAACCACTTTGGATGAGCAATATAAATCATTGTATGCTTTGCGCCCATCTTTTCCTTTGTTTCCTTCATCTTGTCGGCAATAGTTGTAAGCGCTTCATCCCATGTGATGCGTTCAAATTTGCCTTCGCCACGTTCGCCCACACGCTTCATAGGATAAAGAAGACGTTCAGGGCTGTATACTGTCTGCTTGAGAGCCGCACCCTTGGAGCAAAGCTTGCCGTTGCCGCCCTTTACAGTGCTGTTGCCTTCAACCTTTATAATTTTGCCGTCCTTAAGGTAGACGTCGACAAGGCAGGCATCACCGCAGAAGCCGCAAATACCTGTCTTTACTTCGATTCCTGTTTCTTCGCCGGGAATCTTAGCATCTATCAAAGCTTTAAGATCGATATTTTCCATAAGTATTCTCCTGTCTTTCGTCTTATTGCATACTATTATAAATATATTGTACTCCTTATGCATGTCTTCGTCAATTTGTTTTTTATGAATAATCTCTTTTAATAGAAAATTCCAATAAAATTTATGGGATTTAAAAAGGACAGCTATAAAGCCGTCCTTTGATGTTTAGCAATTCGTCTCAAGCTGAGTTCTTGCTTCCATTACCTGCTGATTTGTCGCCTGTTTGATTGGATAAAAGCCCTGTGTTTTCATAATTGTGAAAATATCGTTCTGGATCTTATGTTCCTCATCGAGAAGGTTCATAAGTGTCTGACGGAGCTGAGGGTCATCACATTCACCTGCCGCCATATTGTACATGCTTGTACAGAATTTCTGGCTCTGAAGAGCATCGGACAAAAGATTCTTTTCCATATTTCCTCCTATCTGAGATATGCAAACATCGCATCGTAATGGGACTGATGTCGCTGTGCGATTTCGCTGAACTTCATTCTGAGTGTTTCGTCCTGTGTTTCCTGCGCCAGTCTGTTATACTTTGCTACAAGGGACTGCTCGCCTGCAATCTGCTCTGTAAGCACAGACAGCTCTTTTGTTGTAAGCTGGATCATAAAAATACCTCCATTTTAAGTTTCTGCACATATTATGGCTGATTTCCTTCGTTTTTATTCAGATATGTGGGGATATTTTTTTCATCCAGCCTTATTATGCCAAGCATACTGTCTTTATGGCTGACAGGCGTTGCAAGACAGAAAAATGGGGCAAGTGCAAAAGGCTTTTTATCATCGAGAACAGATGCAATATATGTGATATTTTCAAAGCAGCACCACATTATCTCCCCTTCAAGTATGCAGTTTTGCAGAGCGTGGTCGGGGGTATCTATCCATTTGCACTGTTCGAACATATCGGCACAGAAGGGCAATGGAGGCGTTGCCTTTGACCCCAGAATCTGTTTTTCGATATAGAGCCACTCTATTTTCTCTCCGTTTATCCCTGCTTTCACCTTGCTGAGCGGACGTTTATAAACGAAACTGTCCCCCTCTTTAAGCATTATGCCGAGAGGAAGGTTTCCCTCTTTAAGCTTTGCGTGGAGTTTATATATCCGACCATCTTCGAATGGGCAGAAATACCGAATGACAAGGATTCCGTTTTCGGTGAAAACCGATGCCTCACCTTTTTCTTTTCCGTTATAATAAACTTTGTATTGCATAAAATTACCTTCACTCCCATATTGGTCATAATATGTAGGGACAATTCACAAATTGTCCGATACTATATGCCTTAGGCACCACCTCATCCACCGCAAGCGGTCCCCCTTCCCCTCCTGGGGAAGGCTTTTTCACAAAAAATGCTCCTGCATATTTCTATGCAGGAGCGTCACTTTATATTCGCTATTTAATTGTGTAAGAGCCCGAAACGAGAACTGTCGCGCCGTTTGCTCCGGCTGTCACACCGCGGTCTGCGATGGAAACAAGATAGAGGTTATTTGCCACAACCGCTGCACCCGGATTTGTCATACCTCCGACAGAGAGATTTACAATGCCGACAGAGCCTGTGGAATAAACCTTCGCTGAGCCAAGACGAGGAACGATTTCTGTGCCCACCTGACCGACAAGGCTCTTGCCTGCAGGAATCTGAACAACTTCCCAGCTTGTGCCGACAGATACGCCGTCCTTTTTGATCTCAGCCACTATATCATTTGCGATGGAATCGACCACAGACTGGCTGATATTGATATTGCCTGTGTTGATGGAGGCGATTTTCTTATCGATTTCCGCCTTGTGAGCCGTCATAGCATTGGAAACATAACTGTCGATGACAGTTTTCTTATCTGCGATAGCATTGTCTATCATCTGTTCCACATCACGTGTAAGCACGCTGTCTATGTAGCTCTTTGTGATAAGCGGGTCATTACTGTCGCCGTATTCTGCCATAACAGAAACTGCACCAACTACAAAAAGCCCCACAATAAGCAAGCTTGTAAGAGTGTATATCCCTTTTCTTTTCATATTTCCTCCTATAACTACTCAATATGCAGACCCATACTTACGGCTATTGCGCCGTCCACTTTCTGCATAACGCTCTCGTCGAGACATCCCATTTTTTCTCTTAATCTCTTTTTATCAAGCGTCCTTATCTGTTCCAGAAGGACGACAGAATGTTTTGAAAGGCCGAAGCTCTGCGCTTCAAGCTCAATATGCGTAGGCAGTCTTGCCTTTCCCAGCTGGCTTGTTATCGCCGCTGCGATAACTGTCGGACTGTATTTATTGCCCACATCATTCTGCACTATGAGCACAGGCCGCATCCCGCCCTGCTCCGAGCCGACGACCGGGCTGAGATCAGCATAATATATCTCGCCTCTGCGTATGTTACCGATATTCTCCACTGATGATCACGCTCCAAAGGTTGATTATGCCTTTAGTCTTCCACATTTGAATGCAGTTTAATCACACAAAATATTTTTCTGTACGATACATATTATGCAAGTGTGCGAGCACAGGTGCTCGAAGTGAATAGTGAATAGTGAAGAATTAAGAATTACGGTGTGGCAGAGCCACGGATTATATAGGTGACAACACCCTCATCATTCCGATACATAATTATTATAACACACTTATTTCCCTATTGCAATGTGATATTTAATATCCTGTCGCCGTTATAGAAAATTTCACAGCTCAGAATGGCATAATCCTCCTTTGAAAGCCGTGCAACCTTTGTATATTCGCCTCTTTCATATGTAAGCTCGATAACTTCGGTTTCTGTTATGAGAATGGGGCGGCTTGTGCGGATATCGCTGATAAGTCTGTGTATTGCCGAAGCAGGCGCCGCCTCCTTATCGGGCGGCAGATATGTCTTTATGGAAATATCCTCAAAGACAAGATACTGCCCCGTGCTGTCTGTGACGGCTGTTATCCCTGCAATTTCCTCTGGATAAATAACTGTAAGACTTCCCTTTCCGTCGCTGTAATCGTACTGACACACAAATTCAGTCACTCCGCCAAAGTCGATTTCATACTTATACTTGCCCGAATATGCCGTCATATTATTGTAATGAATCTGCACATCTTCAAAGCTTGTTTCACGACTGCACCCACAAAGCAACAGAATGCACAAAAATACTATAACTTTTTTATTCATATTGACCTCACACCTTATATTTTTCTATAAATTTTATGCAAAAACCTATAAAAATATATTCCATTTATAAAGTTTTTGGTGTATAATCATAAATGGACAGCGGATTGGATAGGACGGTCTTCGACCTACACCTCATCCACCGCAAGCGGTCCCCCTTCCCCAATGGGGTCCCCGGCAAGCCTGCTTGCTGGGGTGCGAATCGAGGGGAAGGCTGATATCAATAAAAATCAATTATAAAAAATATAAGAGGTGTATTATGTTAAAGTTTGCAGAATTCCCTTATGTTCGTCCTGACGTCGACGCTATCGTAGCAAAGCTTGGCGGTCTCACAGCTGACCTCAAGGCTGCTGACACAGCTGAAAAGGCTATCGAAGCTATCAAGGGCTACCGTGATGTTCTCATCGACTTTATGAGCATGAGAAGCATCGCTACAACACGTTACAACATCAACACACGTGACCCTTACTATCTCGAAGAAAACAAGTTCTTCAACAAGTTCGGTCCTGTTGTTGACAAGGCTATGGTTGAATTCGGCTCCGCTATTCTCGCTTGCAATTTCATCCCAGAAATCAAGGCAGAATTCGGCGACATCTTCATTACAAATATTCAGTTCAAGGCTAAGAGCATGACTGCTGACGTTATCGAACTTATGCAGGAAGAAAACGCTCTCAATGCTAAGTATCAGGAATTCAACGCAACAGCTCAGATTCCATTCAACGGCAAGATCCTCACAGTTCCTGACATCAATGTTCTCATGGCTTCTGATGACAGAGAAACACGTAAGGCTGCTTACCAGGCTCTCTCCGATTTCTATGTAAAGAACGGCGAATTCTATGACAGCGTTTACGATGCACTTGTAAAGAACCGTACAGAACAGGCTAAGAGAATGGGCCTCAAGAACTACACAGAACTCGGCTACATCCGCAGAAACCGTAACTGCTTCACACCAGCAGACGTTGACGTATTCCGCAAGCAGATCGCTGAAGACATCGTTCCTGCTATCATGAAGGCAAAGCAGATGCATCTTGAAAGAATCGGCCAGCCTGAAGGCAAGATCAAGATTTACGATAACGACTTCTATTTCGCAGACGGCAACCCTAAGACATTCGAAAGCGCAGACGATATGATGGCTGCTGCTGTTGAAGTTTTTAGAGAACTCTCCCCAGAAACAAAGGAATACATCAACCTTATGGAAGAAGGCAAGTATTACGATGCTCCTTCCCGTGAAGGCAAGAAGGTTGGCGCATACTGCACAGGTATCCCAACTCACAAGGCTCCATTCGTATTCCTCAACTACGCAGGTTCTGCTGCTGATGTTACAACAACATTCCATGAATTCGGCCACGGCTTCAATGTATTCTTCGGCAGAGAAAATCCTAACACAGTTCTCAACAATACTACACTCGATATCGCTGAAATCCACTCCATGACAATGGAATTCATGACAGAAGGCGGTCTCCACAAGTTCTTCAAGAGCGAAGAAGATGTTGCAAAGCAGAAGCTTTCCCACCTCGAACACTGCCTCACATTCCTCGCATACGGCACAATGGTTGACCACTTCCAGCACATCGTTTACGATAACCCAGAGCTCACACCAGCTCAGCGTAACGAAGAATGGCGCAAGCTCGAAAACATCTACCGTCCATTCATGGACTTCGATAACATCGAATACTATGAAACAGGCCGCACATGGCAGCGCCAGCAGCACCTCTTCTCCGCTCCATTCTATTACATCGACTACGTTCTCGCTCAGACAATCGCATTCCAGTTCTGGGCAATCGGCACAGAAGACTTTGCAAAGTCCTTCCAGATGTATGTTGACCTCACAAAGAAGGGCGGCAAGTACACATTCGTTGACCTCGTTCGTCAGACAGGTCTCCGTGTTCCATTCGAAGAAGGCTCCCTCAAGTTCATCGCTGAAAAGGTTATGGCAGAACTCAATAAGTAATTTCACTTACATAAAAAGACAGTCCGAAAGGGCTGTCTTTTTTATTGCTTGACAATGGGTATAAAGGGGGATATAATAATGGTGTTACAAGTACATCCGCCAGTCCAACTCTTTGACAGGGAGTGCGCCCATAGGTTAGTCTTAACTAACCTATTATTTTTGATTACAAATAGTAATTTAATTTTTCAATATTTCATTTTGTTGTCAGAAATGAATATTTTTTGAAATATTTTGATTTTCCTGTCCCATTTTCGCCCTGCCGATGGTCTTATATATATAAGTACAAATGGAGGCGATTTTATGAAGCGAATTATCACTTGTCTGCTGGCGATTACTTTTCTTTTCATTCTGTTTTATGCGCCGATTTACATTCCAAACGAGGAGTTTCTTGTGGATATAAAATCCGCTTGTATCAAAGGTAAGTATTACGATGAGTACCTGACAGCAGAAGAAATTAAAATGATAGAAAGATGGCTCCCAAGTTTAAGACCTCATACTATAATAGGTATTGAGGACTGCATGGGACCTGAAGCTGATTTTATATCACTTCATCTTGATATGGACGAAACATATATGCACCTTACTATTCCTGCTCTCTATTTCAATGCTACTCCTGATTTTGCTGAACCTGTCAGGATTTCAGGAGCCTTAAAAGCTCAGTATGTTTCACAAAACCATGACCTCACATGGGATGTTTACGATATGCTTCAGGATGTATACGCACGCAGAGAGGACAATTTCAAGAAATTATTGGAAAGCAAAAAGGCGGCAAATTAGCCGCCTTTTTATTATTGTATCTGAATGAGTTTTTGACAACCCCTCCACCATCTTTTCGATGGTCCCCCTCCCCTTGCACAGGGGAGGCTATTGTAGAGCAAAACCTACTTCGCTCGTACCCATTCGCCGCTTGAATCTTTCTCAAGTACAAGTCGCCAGCCGTCATAACTGCGGAAATATATCTCCTTGCACTGTTCGCCCGGCTGAATTGTATAGACATTTCGTGCGCCCCACGAGCCGTTTATACCGCCAAATGCCGAATAAAACTCAATCTGCGCCGCCGTCGGGTCATCGGAAATATTTTCCATACTGCGTACATATCCCACCGAGCTCATTACGCCAACCTGCATTGTAACAACACCGGTATGCTCGGTCACCGAATAATCGAGCATAAAAACGTCGCTCCGCCTTGTAAAGCCTGTTATCACCATATGGAAAATCATAAGGACAACGATTGCCAGAACAGGCACCGAAACCCACTTGAAAATCCGCTTGACCATCTTTTTCCTCTGCATTTCCGCCATGGAAATTGCATTTTCCACAGCCTCATCGGCCTCCGCCTTGGTCACAGTTTCAGCCTTGTTTTTCTCCTGCTTCATCAGCTCGTGCATTGTAAGTCCCAGCGCTTCGGCAAGAGGCTCTATCGTATTTATATCAGGAAATCCCAGACCACGCTCCCAGCGAGAGACAGCCTTGTCTGTGACGTGAATCTTTTCGGCAAGGTCGGCCTGAGTCATATTATTCTCCTTGCGTATTTCAGCGACAAAAGCGCCGAATTTCTTTGCATCCATAGTATCACCTCTGCCTTTATTATAGCGAAAAGATGTGTCTTTTTCAACCGATTTGGCGTTTAGTCGGGCATTTTTATCGGTAAATGAATCGTAGAGGATGACTATATTTGCATAATTAAAGCACGGTTACTACCCCTCCACCACCTTACGGCGGTCCCCCTCCCCTCACAAGGGGAGGCAGGTAGTAATCGTGCTTTTATCATTTTAGTCTGCTGCTGTTGGATGTTCAAACTGGCTCTGGTAGAGTTCCTTATAGAATCCGCCCTTGGCGATAAGCTCATCGTGGTTGCCCACTTCGATGATATCACCGTCACGCATAACGAGAATCATATCAGCATCGCGGATTGTCGACAGACGATGGGCGATAACAAAGCTTGTTCTGCCCTTCATCAGGTTTGCCATAGCCTTCTGGATGAGGATTTCGGTACGTGTATCGACGCTGGAAGTAGCTTCGTCGAGAATGAGAATCTTCGGATTGGACAAGATTGCTCTCGCAATAGTGAGCAGCTGCTTCTGTCCCTGCGAGATATTTGTGGCATCTTCGCCGAGAGTCATATTGTAACCGTCAGGAAGTGTCTTTACAAAGTGATGCACCTGCGCCGCCTTTGCCGCATTTTTCACCTCTTCGTCTGTTGCATCAAGTCTGCCATAGCGGATATTATCGGCGATAGTGCCGTTATAAAGCCATGTATCCTGCAATACCATACCAAACATATCACGGAGACCGTTTCGTGTAAAGTCGCGGATATCCACGCCATCCACCTTGATACAGCCGCTGTTTACATCATAGTAACGCATAAGCAGCTTTACAACTGTTGTCTTGCCGGCGCCTGTCGGACCGACAATGGCAACCATCTTGCCCGGCTCGACATTTACAGAGAAGTTATTGATGATAGTCTGACCAGGGAGATAACCGAAGTTGACATTTTCAAATGTGATTTCACCCTTGACCTTGGATGTGAAGTTCTTATCGACGATGTCGACAGAATCAGGCTTATCCCTGACTTCTTCCTCTTCATCGAGGAATTCAAATACACGCTCTGCAGCAGCCGCTGTACTCTGAAGCACATTGGAAATGTTGGCAATCTGCTGGATAGGCATTGTAAAATTACGCATATACTGTGTGAAAGCCTGAATATCGCCAAGGCCGATTTTGCCTGCGATAGTCAGTACACTACCCACAATACAAATGAGAACATAGCCGATATTACCCAGCAGCTTTGTAAGCGGCATCATAATATGGCTGTAAAACTGGCTTTTCCAGTTGGACTCATAAAGATTATCGAGTATCTCTTCAAACTGCTGCTGGCTTTCATCTTCACGATTGAAGGCCTTGACAACAACGTGACCGGAGAACATTTCTTCAACATGACCGTTTGCCTGACCGAGATACTTCTGTCTGCCAATAAAGTGCGGCTGGCTTATCTGCACGACTTTTTTGGTGATAATCAGCGTAAATGGCAAAGTTGCAAAGGCAATAAGTGTCATAACAGGGCTGATTGTCAGCATCATAATGACAACGCCAAGGAGAGTAGTCACACTTGTGATTACCTGCACGATACTCTGATTGAGATTGCCGCTGACAGTTTCAACGTCGTTTGTGATACGGCTTAAAACATCGCCGCTCTGCACTCTGTCGAAATAGCCGAGAGGCATACGGTTGATTTTTTCGGAAATATCCTTACGCAGGCCGTATGTGACCTTGTTTGTAACACCTGTCATAATATAGCTCTGCATATAACGCATAATCGCAGAAATAAGATAAAGGCATATCAGCGTAATGATAATATTAAGGATATAATCGAAGTCAATACCGCCTGTGCCTGCGATGGAAGCGGCAAATCCGCGAGCAATTTCTGTTGTGGCAAGACCAGAAATCTTCGGTCCTATTGTATTGAACACTGTGCCGAGAACTGCACAGATGCAGACGATAATAATGCTGAGCCACTGACCTCTGAGCTTCTTTACAAGCTTTTTCAGTGAGCCTTTAAGGTCCTTTGCCTTTTCGCCCGGCATCATTCTGCCTGCAGGACCCGGTCCTCTGCCCGAGCCCGGGCCGCCGAATGGTGAGCCGCCGCCCGGAGGTGGGCCTGATGGTCTTCTGTTTTCACTCATATTTCAAGCTCCTCCTTACTCAGCTGTGATGCTGCAATTTCAAGATATGTTTCACAATTCTTAAGCAACTCCTTATGTGTGCCGATACCTGCGATTTCGCCATCGTTGAGCACGATGATCTTGTCGGCATTCATAATTGTGCTGATACGCTGTGCAACGATGATGACCGTCGCACCGCCTGTATATTCATTAAGCGCCTTGCGGAGTTTCGCGTCTGTCTTGAAGTCGAGAGCCGAGAAGCTGTCGTCGAAAATATAGACAGGAGGCTTCTTTACAAGAGCACGGGCAATCGAAAGTCGCTCACGCTGACCGCCCGATACATTTGTACCGCCCTGGCTGATTTCAGATCTGATTCCGCCTTCCTTTTCTTCAACAAATTCGGTAGCCTGAGCAACATCAAGAGCCTCCTTAAGAGCTTCCTCTGTTGCAAACTCATCGCCGAAACGGAGATTTGATTCGATAGTACCGCTGAAAAGTACGCCCTTCTGCGGTACAAAGCCGATTTTATCTCGCAATTCTGTCTGGTTAAGGTCGCGGACATCCACACCGTCAAATGTGACTCTGCCGCCGGTTACATCGTAAAATCTTGGGATAAGATTGATAAGTGTCGATTTACCCGAGCCTGTCGAGCCGATAATTGCAGTAGTCTTGCCTGCTTCGGCTGTGAAATTGATGCGTTCAAGGGTATCGCTTTCAGCGCCTTCATAGCGGAAGGAAACATTATCGAAAACGATTTCGCCCTTTGGCTTTTCAGCAAGAGCAACAGGATGGAGAGGGTCTGCAATCTTTGTTTCTGTATCGAGGACTTCCTGAATACGATTTGCGGATACAAATGCACGAGGAATGTTCATAAACATCATACTTACCATAAGGAAGCTCATGATAACTTCCATTGCATATGACATAAATGCCATCATATCACCAACCGGCATTGCTCCAAGAGCAACCTTATGAGAGCCTATCCAGATGATGGTGAGAGTTGCGCCATTCATGATGAGATTCATGGCAGGCATAAGAAGATTTACAACACGATTTACAAAGAGATTATTGTCTGTAAGCTCCTTATTTGCCCTGTCAAAGCGCTTTTCTTCAAAGTCCTGAGTTGCGAATGCACGGATTACAAGCATACCGTTGAGATTTTCTCTTGTTACGAGGTTGAGCTTATCAACAAGTGTCTGCATCATCTTGAATCGCGGCATTGCGATGCTGAAAAGCACGGCAATAAGACCGAGAAGACAGATTACCGCAAGAGCAATAATCCAGCTCATCGATACAGATTTTCTCAGTGCCATAACGATGGCGCCGATGCCCATTACAGGAGCAAACAGCATCATACGAAGACCCATTGTTACAATCATCTGAATCTGACCTACGTCGTTTGTTGTTCTTGTAATGAGAGATGCTGTGGAGAATTTATTGAACTCCTGAGAGGAGAAGCCTGTAACCTTGGAGAAAATATCCTTGCGAAGGTCGCGCGCTACACCTGCACCGATTCGGCTGGAAAGATAGCCACATCCTATTGTACAAGCAACATTGATAGCGCTGAGAGCAAGCATAGCAAGACCGGATTTGATGATAAATCCATTCTGCATTTTTGTAAGGTCTGCGCCGAAGCTGTCATAGAAACCCTTGATGAAAACAGTTGTAATGCTGTTTACCAAAGTTTCCTGAGCTTCATCAGCATCCGCCATAACCTGCTGTGCTTTTTCTTCATCGATATTTTTAAGGTCGTTCATCTGCTGTGCAAGAGCAGACATATCGATTTTCTGATTTACCGCCTCTGTATCGATGGTAAGCACACCATTTTCATAAAGCAGACTGTAAATGGCATATGTGCTTTTCGCAAAAATCTTACCCAGATTTTTAAGCTGAGCCTTGTCTGCATTTTCATCGATTACCAGCGTATTTTCACCGGCAGAAGGATAATCCTTAAGAATTTCATCCTTATTTACTGCATCTTTCAGCGGGATATAGCTGTTTTCAAAGTTTACAGCATCCTCTTCACTCATAAACTCAGCAAACACTTCAAAAATATCGGCAGGAATAACTTCAGGATAAGTATTTTCGATACCGCCCTTCTGCAGGCCTGTGTTTACGATTCTTGACATATATTCAGGCAGCATAAGCTCGAGAATAGCCTGACCGCCCAGAAGAATCACACAGGCGAGCGCCATCGCGATGAATGGTCTGATATATTTTTTAACTATTTTCATCGGCACCCTCCATCATTTCAATATTGGTCTCCTTTATGCAGGCAAGAAGCTTTTCGATGCGCTCGGCAGTCTGAAGAACCTCTTCTTCGCCCAGTTTTTCCACAACCCTGTTCATAAAACCGCTCATCTGTCTGTGGATATCGTCGTGGACCTTTTCGCCCTCGTCAGTCAGATGGAAATACACAACGCGCTTGTCGTGTTCGTCAGGTGTTCTGTAAACAAGCCCCAATTCCTCCAGCGCGGAGATTTTCTGGCTGATACTTGCAGGACTTCTGCTGCTCTTTTTTGCAAGATCTTTCACAGTCGCCCCCTTGGAGCCGGGATTTTCGATTTCGAAAACCTTGATGCCGCGCAGGGTGAGATGCTGCGATTTATTGATGTCTGCCTTTGGGGTGACATCCATCCAGTTTCTGTGAAGATCACGCATGGCTTTTACAAGCCTGTCAGATAACATTGTCAATTTTAACGCCCCTTTCATGTATGTGATAAATTATATTTGTTAACCTACTTAAATATTGTATAGCGTATATGACGATTTGTCAATAGGAAGTTAATAAATTCACACACTAAGCATATCTGACGTCCTTTATACAGTTCAGAAATCTTCTTAAAAACACTAAAAAAGCCATCTCCGAAGAGATGGCTTATATTTAACACAAATTATTCAACTGTGTATGGGAGAAGTGCAATATGACGAGCTCTCTTGATAGCTTCTGTGAGCTGGCGCTGGTGCATAGCACATGTGCCTGTCATACGACGTGGAAGGATCTTAGCTCTTTCAGAGATGTACTTGCGGAGCTTTGCTGTATCCTTGTAATCGATAGCTTCAACCTTATCTACACAGAACTGGCATACCTTGCGACGACGTCTGTCACGCATGTTTGGACGTTCTGGACGGTCCTGGCGTTCTCTTGTTTCTTTTTCCATTTTCGCTGTTCCTCCTTAATTAGTTTAGAATGGCAGATTGCCATCATCTTCATCTTCGATCTCGCTGAAAGCATTGCCTCCAGAGAAATCAAATGGTAACGCTTCTTCTCTTGGTGATGTGTTACCTGCAGTTCTCTTGCTGTCTGCAAAGTGAACTTCGTCTACAACAACTTCAACGCTCTTGCGCTTGTTGCCGTTCTTGTCTTCCCATGTTCTTGTCTGAAGTGCGCCGCAAACGACCATCTGCTGGCCCTTTGTGAAGTACTTGGAAATAAACTCAGCCTGCTGTCTCCATGCAACGATATCGATAAAATCTGTTTCGTTACGGTTGAAGCGGCGGTTTACTGCCAGGGAAAACGAGCATACCGCTACATTGCTTGGTGTGTGCTTAAGTTCTGGGTCTGTAGTGATACGACCCATAAGAATGACCTTGTTAAGCATTTTTACACCTTACTTAGCGATTACGATAGAACGCATAAGGCCTTCTGTGATGTTGTAAACACGGTTGAGTTCCTTAATGAAGCTTGGGTCTGCTTCGAACTCTACGAGTGTGTAGTAACCCTCTGTCTTGTAGTCGATTGTGTATGCAAGACGACGCTTACCCCAGTCAGCTACATTAGTAACTGTGCCGTTTTCTGCGATCATTGTCTTGAACTTGTCGATTACATGGTTCATCTGTTCTTCACCAAGTGTTACGTCAACAACGAAAATTGTTTCATACTTGCTTGTGAGCTTTGGCATTGTTCTTTACCTCCTTCTGGACTTTTGTCCTGTGTCATCCTACACAGGAAAGGATAGGCGTACGTTTTACGCCCATAACAGCTCATATTCTACAACACTTTAACCAATTTGTCAAGTGTTTTTTTGATTATTTTTACCAACTGAAAAATATTTTTTATACCACTCTTTTCACGGCTAAAATCACGCCGTCAAACTCATTTTTGTCAACAGTCTGTGAATCATTCCAGCTTTCCGCCCAGTCAGAAGGCGAAATATATTCATATACATCAAAGCCTGCGAAGTTGAGCATAGTCACCATTTCAAGATAGGAATAGCTGCTTACCCCTTCGCTTTTCTTTTCGGCATAGTCAAGGACTATCGTGCTGCCCGCCTTCACCATATCGGCAACATGGATGAGAATTGAGGAAAACACCATCTGCGGCAGGTGGAAGCTCATACCGAGAAAGTTTACAAAAGACAAAGTATTTCCTGTAAAACCGATTTCCTCCAGCTCTTTTATCCAGTATTTGTTCTTTGGCGGCGGGACTTCGATAACTTTTATGGAAATATCCTTCTTTCTGCCCAAAATATTGGATGGATTTTTGAACATAAGATATTGCTTCACGCCTGTTTTTATTGCATTCTGAAGCATTTTTTGCTCATATATATTGGATAAGGGATTGGTAAATCTTGATATCTTCATTAGATTTCTCCTTATGGAATATTATATTTATAATACACTATTATGAGTAAAATAACAAGACTTGATATTTTTCAAAAAATGTGCATAGGGGCAGAAAGCCAATCCCTCATAATGATTATACGGACCGCCGAGGACGTCGGTCCCTACAAAGATTTTGCTGAGGGGAAGAAAGCTTCTTCACTGCGCTCAGAATGACGGGGACAGGCAAAAAAATATGAGGTCCGAAGACCTCATATTTTTATCTTAACTTATTCAGTTAGTTGTTATGTAATACTATACGTAACTATTATTCGTTAACGTATGCGTAGCAGTACATATGGGAACCAGCTGGATTGATACGGATGCCTTCGAGACCCTGAGCCATAGCAACGATACACTGCTTGGAGTAGAGTGGCATGAAGACCATATCTTCCATAACGAGCTTCTGAATGTCTCTGTAGATAGGTTCACGATCGCCCTTGATTGTCTGAGCGCCCTTGTCGATGAGTTCGTCCATTACAGGGTTGGAGTACCAACCACGGTTACCTGTAGCACCACCGGATTCTGTGTGGAAGAGTGCGAGAGCTGTGGAAGCTGGGTCGTAAGACATGGACCAACCGAGAACGAAGAGGTCATGTTCCTTACCGGAGATGTGTTCGAGGTATGCGCCCCATTCCATAAGTGTGATTTCGAGTTCAACACCGATTGGAGCCCACTGAGTCTGGAGCATCTGAGCAACACGGGAACGTTCGTCGGAGTTAAGAGCGATGTTAGCCTTGAAGCCGTCTGGGTAACCTGCTTCAGCCATCATTGCCTTTGCCTTTTCGATATCGTATTCGTATTCGTAGATTTCATTGTCGAAGAAGTCGCCGAGTGCGGACCAAGCTGTGTTGATTTCAACGCCCTTACCTTCGATAACTACGTCGATGATGTCCTGCTTGTTTGTAGCATGAGCAAGAGCCTGACGAACCATCTTGTTATCGAATGGAGCCTTTGTCATGTTCCAGCCAACATATGTCATGGAGGAGGAAACGTTTTCAACTGTCTTGATGGATTCGTCTGCGAGTACACGGTCGATGTCAACTGGTGGAACTTCGTCGATCATATCAACGTCACCGGACTGGAGAGCGATTGTTCTGGAGGATTCTTCTGGAACTACCTTGAATGTTACTGTATCAGCAACAGCCTTTTCGCCCCAGTAACCGTCCCAACGTTCCATAACGAAAGAGTCGTTTACGTGCCATTCCTTAAGCTTCATAACGCCAGTACCGATTGGGAATTCGCCGTAGGACTTGCCTTCTGCTTCGTACTGTTCGAATGTTTCCTTATCGATGATGGAGAGCTGTGTACCTGCGAGGTTAGCAAGGAAAGGAGCGTATGGATACTGAGTTGTAACTGTTACGTTGAATTCGTCATCAACTGTAACTGTGTCGATCATTTCAGCCATAAACTTAACCTTAGCTTCAACAGCTGCACGGTCAAGGGAGAACTTAACGTCGTCTGCGTTGAACTTGTTACCATTGTGGAATGTAACGTCTTCGCGGAGCTTGAACTTATAAGTTACGTCGTCAACGATTTCATAAGATTCTGCGAGACATGGACCAATTTCACCTGTGTAAACGTCTCTAACGAGGAGAGAGTTGTAAAGGTGACGGAGAGCTGCGGAAGAGGATGTGTCGTTACCATCATGTGGGTCTGGTGTAACAACGTCGGATGCCTTAGCGATAACGATGTCCTTACGGGAGTTATCTGCTGGTGGAGCTGCTTCGCCTGCTGCTGTTGTTGTGCCAGGAGCTGGAGCTGCTGTTGTTGCTGCTGGTTCTTCCTTAGCGCCGCAACCTGCGAGCATTGCGAACATCATTGCCATAACGAGTGTTAAAGCGAGGAGTCTGGATTTCTTCATGTTTTATTTTTCCTTTCTTTATTTTGCACGTTTCAGAATGTTTCATCTTTGCGTGTTGTTTACTACACTTAAAAATTATGTA
>JAZUBN010000093.1:0-49686 GCA_045638565.1 Oscillospiraceae bacterium
CCAGTGCCAATACCACCCGTATTCGGCAATACCGCACCAGTTACATTTGTGAAGTAGATTCGGGCATTTGTACCAACAATTGCCTGAGCTGTATCACCATGTGTATAGTTTTCTGTATCGCCTGTGAGATTCCACTTTGGAGCGTAACCGTTGTAATTTGTTTCAGTTACTTCGATTGTCGCATCCTTTGGAAGTGCCTTGATTGTTACAAAGCCACCAGATGGAATTGTTACTGTACCCTTACCTGTGTTATCAAGTGTAATTTTTGTTGGCAATTCACTTGTATCACCTGTGTAAGTGTATTCAAGAGCAAATTCGCCAGTTACAGGAACGTTATCCTTCTTAACAAGAACTTCGAATGTGAAGTTTGTACCAGTTGTTGGTGTGCCGTTCACAAGAAGATTCTTGCTGATTGCGATATCTGCCTTCTTGACTGGGAAGTCATTTGTTACTGTTACGATTGCAACTGTTGGAACAACTTCAATCTTACCAGATGAGCCATCGTATTCTTTGAAGTTAGCTTCATTTACCTCAGGTGTTAATTTATCATCTACGCCTTCAGTCTTTTCAGTATGGTAGTATACGTCGATTTCTTTACCTTCAACTGTTGGAATATTAAGTTCAGTAACTTCGAATTCTGTACCAGCGAGAACACTAAGAATGATAGACTCATTGTGACCAATCTTTGCAACACCATTTGCATCAACTGTTACACCGTTGTATGTACCAGCTGCAAGCGGTACACCACCAAGCTTAATAAGAATATCAAACTGATTGCTCATTCCTTCTGGGATTTCGCCCTCAACCTTCTTTGTTACCACAAGTGTACTGAGTCTATTCTCATTAAACTTATTAGCAAAGACAACAGAGTTAGAAGTTTTAGTTGTTTCAAGTTTTCCTGTTATATAACTGATATAGGATTTTCCACCAACAGTAACCGGAGTACCCTGGGAACCATTTGTGTTATCATAGTTCATTTCATTTACAACAACACCATCATACTGTGTATCGTATGCTGTTGGAATAAGTTCCTGAACAATGTAATCGCCTGACTTCATTTTGAAATAATTTTCAAAAGCCGCCATCTGACCGCCCTTGATTGTAATGATACCATTTTCACCAACTAAATTGTTTGTAGAAACAAGGTTACCGTTCAAATCATAGATGCTATACTTTTCGTTTGCAGGAATTTTCAACTTTCCTTCTTCACCCATAGAGTCAGAAGTAGCATCGAGAACTCTATAATAGAATTCAAGACTGTTGAGATACTTATCTACAGTTGCATTTTCACTGCCTGTAAGTTTCTTACCAATATTGAGGGAGTTTTCAGGCATTGGTGGGAGATTGAACTTGATGTAGCAGTTTGATTCACCGCCGCCTCGTTCAAGATAGAAGAGTTTGAAGTTATATGTTTCATATGCTTCAAGCGTGAGACCAAGTTCTTTAAATGTATAATTTGCTTTCTGAACTGGCTCATTTCTTCCATTTACCCTTACCTGTGTAGTGTTAGGATCATCATAATGAACTACCTGGTTCTTGAAGTCAATATAGCCAGAAGATTCAAGATGAACACCACCAAGGTCAAGCGCCAGTTTGTTGTCGATAAATACCCAAAGGTCATCGTCACCAGAGAATCTGAATACCATATCTTCCTTTGTGCCATCAGCCTTAGTAACCTGACCATTTTCAGGCATCAGGAAGTCAAATTCAACTGTCATACCAAAGAGGGCATCCTTTACATCGCCACCTGTATTCGTAAATCCAAATGGCCAGAAGCCTGTACGTTCATTGTTAGAATTTGTGGCATGCTTTGTAACATTGAATATCTTATTTGTTGTATCCAATTTTGCATCATACTCTTCACTATCATATACATAATAGCCATTTTCCATATAGAAGAGATGATTTACTCCCCAATAAGTTTTCTTTGCAGTACCAATATTTGTTTCATCGAACAAATACTTGAGTGATTTATCTGCCCTTGAATTGCCCCACTGTGAACTACGTGATGAATCCAAATTTGGATATCCCTTATTTTCACCTTCTGTAGGAAGTGTCTTTTCAAGAATATTTGGAACAGGTGAATTAGGCATATAATTACTATCATCACCAGTCCACTGATTTACATCATAGTCAGCTTCACCCATACACTCAAAGCCAAAATACAATGCCTTGTGATAGTTAATGTTATCACTTGCAGATTCGGTATTGACAGAGTTTTTGCCGCCCTTGTTATCTGTTCCGCCCTTTACACTATAATCAAAGAAGTTAATCTTAACACCTGCAGATGCTGAGTCTACAGTTGAGATGTAATTTCTTCTTGTATAGGAAAGATAGAGATTGTAACCATCTTCTGTTGCTTCCCAATCCTGCCAATCATTCTGGTCAGTAGTAGAGCTATACTGTAACTTGCCATTATTTACTCTGAGTCTTGCTACTATATTACCAGCAAAAGCATCAGCATATGCTACAGAATACTGATATGTAACATTATTGCGTGTAATGTCTTCTTTATTAATCTTATTATTAGGATCTGCGATTTCTATTTCACTACTTGAAATTTCAACTTCGCCAGACTGACGTCCCTGGAAATCCAAGCCTCTGTCATCTACATAATGAACCTTAACTTTAATATTTGTATTCGCCCAAACGATTGTAAATGTGGAGAAGGACTTGACTTCGAATGCGGCTGTGATTACGTCGCCTTCTTCGATTGTTTCAACAGGAGTGAGGTTTTCTTCGTCTGCAGTTTCTTCTGTTTCTTCCTCAACAGTTTCTTCGGCTTCGACTTCTGTTTCTACTGTTTCTTCTTCGACAGCCTCGGCTTCTGTTGTTTCTTCTGCAGGAGCTTCTGTTGTTTCTTCTTCGGCATCAACTTCAGGAACCTGTTCTTCTTCGATTTCTGTCACTTCATCAACTGTGATTTCTTCTTCGATAACAGGGAGGTCTTCCTTCTTGACGATTTCAACCTTGGCTGTTTCTTCGGACTTATCGGCTACGACTTCGATTTCGATGTCTGTGCCAAGCTCAAAGAGACCGAGGACATTGATTGCAGGGACTTCTTCGTGATGCTGGATGGAAATCGACTCAGGGTCGGCTGTTTCAGGAACGAGACCGACAGCGTTGATGCAGACATAAACCGGAGCTTCCGGCTCGACTTCTTCGCCTGCGTTTTCGAAGCGGATGTCCATAGCTGCGAAGTTATTTTCGACAGGCTCTTCGTTTGCGCTGAGATTTTCGTTGAGCTCGTCACGTGCTTCGGCATATTCTTCAGAATCTTCCTCGAAGAGGTCTACCATAAGGTAGGAATTTTCAGGAAGGGCATCTTCAGGAGCATAGACGCGGACGACGAATCTGTTGAGCTCGTCTGTGAACTCATACATTGTGTTGCAGTTTGCAGGGACGTCGAGGTCTGATGGGACGACGAGCATCATTGTACCCTGTTCAGGCTGCATGCACGATTCGATGTGTTCGTGTTCATCCATTTCGCAGATGAGAACTTTCTTGAAGCAGTTTTCATCGTGGATGTGCTCTGCCGGAGCTGTTTCAACCGGAGTTTCGATTACAGGGGCCGCTGTTGTTTCAGGGGCTGCTGTTGTTGCTTCGGTTGGGGCCTCTGTTGGAGCCTCAGTTGGAGCTTCTGTTGGAGCTTCGGTTGGGGCTTCTGTTGGAGCTTCGGTTGGAGCTTCCGTTGGAGCTTCCGTTGGAGCTTCTGTTGGAGCCTCTGTTGGGGCTTCAGTTGGAGCTTCTGTTGGAGCCTCTGTTGTTGGAACCGGACCGGATTCAACTGTGACTTCGATTTCGTCTGTTGCATCGTTGCTCATCGGAGCGATGATTTCGCTGTCGTCGGAAGATTCTTCTTCTTCGACCGGAGCTGTTGTTTCAACGATTTCAGCAGGGATTTCGGTCTCTGTTTCGGTTTCGGTTACCGGTGTCTGGGTTACTTCACCGAGGGCACATTCGAGGACTGTTTCATAACATTCATCGGTGTGGATATGTTCTGTCAATCCGCAAGTATAATCATTTTCCATGGTCACGGCCGGCTGTACAAGGCTGTACATTGTGAACATGGATACGAAAATTGCCATTGCGGTGAACAAAGCATATGCTCTGTGCCTCTGGGTACGTTGTTTAGCGAATGCATTCGTCATGCGTTTTACTGTTTCCTGCACGCGCTTACCCCCTTTCTTTATGGTCAATATTTTATTAACTTATCTGACAAATCCAAACTGGCTGAGCGGCCAGACGCGGAAAATGACTTTTCCGAGGACCTGCTCTTTGCTTACCGGACCGACTGCCACTGTGCGGCTGTCGAGCGATACCGCTCTGTCATCGCCCATTACGAACACCTTGCCATCGGGCACCTGATAAGGAAGCTCGATATTACATTCGCCGAGGGCTTTTTCTTTAAGGTATGGCTCATCGAGAAGTACGCCATTGATATAGACGTTGCCTTCAAGGTCGATATCGACCCATTCGCCAGGCTGTGCTATGACGCGCTTGATGAGGATGCGATTGTTATAATAGAAGGCTGTGATGTCGCCCGATTCGAATTCATCGTTTTTTACAGCTAAGACGAACTGGCCATCGATAAGTGTCGGCGACATACTTGCGCCTGTTATCTGAAGCACCGGCATAACGAGGGTGGCTATCAGGATGGCTATCGCCGCTACAACGAGGAGGGAATAAATCGTGCCTCGGAGAGCTTTGCTGTATTTTTTGATGTACTTTCTGCGGGCAATTTCGCTTTCCATCTGTTCGAGTGTTGGATAATGAGGATTATTATTGCTGTTCATGCTTTTTCACCTCGTCTATCACACTTTGAAGTTCGACATCGTCCTGTCGGTTTTTTATGTGCAGGCTGTAAAGATATTGTTCGGCAGCCGCCTGCGCCGCTTCGAACACGCCGTTTATTCTGATTGCTGCTTCTGCAATCGAGCCTGATTCTTCAAGTATCAACGCTCTTTCATTGAGCTCCTTATCTTTCTGAGCCAGTTGCGCTCTGAGTTCCTGCAATTCCTTTTCCTGCTCTGCAAGAAGTTCCAGCAGCTGCAGCTTGCTCAGCTTTCTTAACGGATTTTTTGGTTTAAACATTTGTTCCTCCGCAAATAAATTAAAAAAGGAGCATCCGGACGTTCGGCAGCTCCTGTTTACACTTATAGCATAGAAAAGAGCCCTTTACGCCCGTTATAACTGGTAACCGATCGATCATAGCTTTACGCTTTAGACTCTGGCTTTGCGTCCTATTCTTTCAAATAGTTTGCCCTTTTCTATTGATACAACAATTATATATGAATAAATTGTAAAAGTCAACCGAAATCACCCCTTTTAGAGTTGGTCATAACGTAAAAAATACGTGTTATTTTTTGTGCATTTTAACCATTTCATCGGCGTATTTTCGTGCATTTTGTCACATATACATTTTTCGAAAACAAAGATACCAAAAGTGTGTGACCTGACCTTTCGCTGTGACTTTTGTGTATTTTATAATATGAAATATCGGCAATTTTTATACTAAGTAAAAATGCTCTCTGAACAGAGAGCATTTTGTTTATTCGATTTCAATTTTCATGCTTACGCCGACTTCTGTGAGGGGGAGTTTTGCCATCATTTTTGCCTTTGCAGTGAGCGATACGCAATGGCACGGATAATTATTCTTTATGCCGTTTTTTTCAAAATATTCTATCGTTTTCTTCAGCTGATCATTATCGTCAAACAGATGGAAGCCGCCGATCACCCCTGCAACACGCTCATCACCGCAGACTCGCTTTGCCTGCTCGATGATATTGCAGATACCGCTGTGAGAGCAGCCTGTGATGACGAAAATGCCATCCTTTCCCTTGTATGCAAGGGCGGTATCATCACTGAGAAAATCAGGGCGTTTTTCGCCGTTTATCAGCTCATAGCCCACAGGATTTTTATTTTCAAAATCGGTCACACGCTCGATCTGTCCGAGATACCAGAGGTTTTCAGTCATCTGTCGAGGATGCGTGCCATCGATATAGTCTGCAAGATTTTTAATCTCCTCAAGGGTATAATCAGCGCCGATGTATGTGCCGTCGCTCTCATACTTCTTATTGAAACAACACGGATGTGCGACGAGGGCTGTATTCTTCATCGGAAGGATGTACCTCAGACCACGTGTGTGGTCATTGTGACCGTGCGAAAGCACAACGGTATCGATAAGTCCCAAATCGATGCCCATTTTTTCGGCATTATCGTGGAAAACATGGGAATAGCCTGTGTCAAAGAGGATTTTTTCATCCCCATCCTCGATATAAAAGCTGAGGGCAGGCTCGCCGTGATAATATTTGTCGATATATGTGTTGTTGTCGCACAGGACTGTAAGTTTCATAAGGATATCCTTTCGTGGGTTACGAAAAAGGCGGAGAATACTCCGCCTTTTTCATAGCAAAAATTATTTATCTTCGTATTTCTTTGCCAATTCTTCCGCTTCGGTGTCGCCGAAAGTTTCAAGAGGTGTGCCAAGCATTTCCTCAAGCTCCTTCTTTTCCCTTTCGTCCTTTTCCTTCTTCTTCATAACGAGGAATACAGCAAGAGCCGCAATGAAAATTACGCCCGGCACAATAACAGTGCTCTTGTTGTCGCCCGGCTTTCTCATAATCTTATCGGCCGCTTCTTCAAAGGAATCGCTGAAGAATTCGTTGTCGTCAAGGTCGCTGTAATAATTCTCATCGAGAATATTCAGAAGAATATTTCTTGCATCGGCATCGATAACACTTTCAGCAAGTGCGCCCGAAACACAGTATGTTCTGTAATAATCGTTGTTTTCGTAGAAAATCAGCAGGAGATGAGCGCTGTCTTCAAAGAGCTGCTCATACTTTTCTCGCGCAAACTCTACGATTTCATCGTCCGAGCCAGAGCCTATATCGCCTGTAATATAAACATGAGGCTGTACGCCCGTCTGCTTATAGAAGTCACGCAGACCCTTTTCCATCACGCCTCTGTCGGTTATCCAGTCGAGCTCGTCTGTATAGTATGCCGTTTCGATGACCGCGCCGCTTTCAAGCGGAATACGCTCGACTACTTCGCCTGCAGTTGCATTTGACATAAGGGCAAAAAGCAGGAAAATAGCGCTTATCATCATAATGACGACAAGGAATACCGAAAGACATCCTGCTCCGCTGTTCTGATTATTCTGGTTATTGTTATTGGATGGAGGCATTCCGCCACCGCCCTGATTTTTTTCTCTGTTATTTATGATGACAGTAGTGCCGCCCATTCTCGGATATCCGAAAAGACCGCCCATACGAGGATAGCCATAGCCGAAACCGCCTATTCCGCCATGATAGCCGCCTGTCGGTCTGCTTCCGCCCATGCGTCCCCCGCCGGAAAATCCTCCGCCCGAGAAACCGCCGCGGCTGCCTCCGCCGAAGCCACCGCCAAAGGATCCGCCGCCTATTCTGCCACCGCCGCCGAAGGACCCGCCTCCGCCGCCACCGGCTCTACCCATAGTTTTACCTCCTTAAGGTCACATCTCGGCTCCCCTTGTCAGGGGAGCTGGCACACGAATGTGTGACTGAGGGGTAGTCATCTCTCCCTCCGTCATCGCAAGCGATGCCACCTCCCTCCTCAGAGGGAGGCAAGAAAGCTTTAACTTTATAAAAAGGATGCGGCGGAATACCGCATCCTCTGTAGGTGTCTGATTACTTGCCCATCTTGCTCTTGAGCTCAGCAAGTTCATCTTCAACAGATGGAGAGCCCATTGCATACTTCTTTTCAAGCTCCTTGGCTGCGTCAACAGGCTCGGAATTAAGGTCTGCCATAGCATTTGCCTTATCGAGCATATTGTCAGCCTTTTCTTCCATACGCTTGAAAGCGTTCATAGCATCTTCAGCTGCGCCTGCCTTGTCAGCAAACTGGTTGAGCTTTTCCTGAGTCTTTGCAACTGCGACCTTAGCCTTGATCATTTCACGGCGAGCCTTGAGTTCATTGATGTCATTTGTAAGCTTATCGTGCATCTGACGCATCTTTACTGCGTTTTCGTGTGCAACTGCGTATGCTGTATGGAGGCCTGCGCCAGAAGCTTCGAGATCCTGCTTCTTTGCAAGGAATACACGTGCATCGTCATCGTTGCCCGCTGCGAGAGCCTTCTTTGCAAGTTCAAGATACTTTTCAACTTCTGCTGTGTTTGCTTCTGCAAGACGCTTTGCGCGTGCTTCTTCAGCCATAACGCCTGCTGTTTCCTTCTTGACTTCAGCAAGGTCTTCCATCATATCGCGAAGATACTGATCGATCATCTTTGCAGGATCTTCGAATTTATCGAGAAGTGCGTTTACGTTAGCCTTTACGATGTCATTGAATCTTGTGAGAATGTTAGCCATAATTTGATTTCCTCCTGTTTTTAAGATGTAACCACTCCTTAAATCAATAGCACACTCATCGCCGGCTCTTTTTCCGCCATCTCTGTCTAAAAATCCTCGTTAAGGCACAAAGCCTTGCCTGCGGCTTTTAGCCATTCTGCCGAAAAAATATCTCGCCGCTGAATGCACTCTGATTTATTCCGCGGTTACTTGGTATGGTTATTTGTATTATTTTCTGTTTTTATTTGTTTATCGATTGATTATATTATATTACATCCGCATTTTCTTTGCAAGTGAATTGTGGGGCATTTGCAGACAACTGCAGACAAACTGGACGGTTTTTCGCCCCAAGGGATATCCCCATCTCATCGGGAGGGGCATTTTTCTCGCTCTTGCGAGGTTTTACGCAAAAATGAAGAGCGCCCCTTTTTAGGACGCTCTGTACAATTACTTATTTTTGATTTTCTCGCCGAAAGCTTCGCCTGCTTTGACAAGAGCAGGAAGCATATAGTCCTTATTGAATCTGATGACAGGAAGTCTTTCCACAGGCTTCATTCCCATATGTCCCATAGTCTTTTCCATATTTGCAAGACAGTTGACAGCGCCGTTGCCACTGCCGCCTGCGCAGGCTACCAGCATACATTCCTTGTCCTTCATATACTTGTTTGTAAAGGCATCGCATCTTCTCATACGGTCGAACAGCGCCTTCATACATTCGGTGATATCGTGCCAGTAGACGGCCGATACAAAAACAATGCCGTCAGCCTTTGCAAGTTTTCCGTATACCTCGGCAAAATCATCGCTGAGAATACAAGTGCCGTCAGGTCTGCAAGTGCCCCATCCGTTGCCGCAGGCTCTGCAGGTTTCGATATTGAGCGCATTAAGGTGGATAGATTCCACATCCATTCCGACATTTTTAATGCCGCTTACGATATTATTGGCCGCTGTGGCTGTAAGACCGTCAAGGTTAGGGCTGGACCATACTACAAGGATCATAATATTACCTCCGTTTTTATTTTAATTATGCAATATTTTTATTCGGTTTGCAATAGGTTGCGGAACATTTCTGCAAAAATACCGTCTAATATAATATAAATATAACTAAGGAGGTATTCCTTATGAAACGATTTATTGCATTTATGATGATGTTCATTCTTGTCTTTTCTCTGTCCGGATGCAGAGATAAGGATGCTCAGGCCGCTTCCACTGCGGCCCCTGCTACGGTGGCCGCCGCAAAGCCTGTGATTTATCTTTATCCCGAAAAGGTCACCGATGTTTCGGTTTCTCTCGATTTCAATGGCACACTCACCTCCACATATCCTCATTATGACGGAGAATGGAATGTGACCGCACAGCCTGACGGCACTCTTATCGATGAAAACGGCAGGGAATATTACTGTCTTTTCTGGGAGGGCGAGCAGGATGTGGAATATGATTTCTCCCGTGGTTTCTGCGTAAAGGGCAGTGAAACTGCAGAGTTTTTAGAAGACACCCTCAAGGAAATCGGTCTTACAGACAAGGAAGCCAATGAGTTTATCATTTACTGGCTGCCTAAAATGGAGGCTAACGAATATAACCTCATCTCCTTCCAGAGCGAGATTTATACAGACAATGCCAAGCTTACAATTTCGCCATCGCCTGACAGTCTGCTTCGTGTCTTTATGGCGTGGAAACCTGTAAATGCTCCTGTGGAAATCGCTCCGCAGACCTTTGAACCTTTTGTGCGTGAAGGCTTCACAGCCATCGAATGGGGCGGCAGCGAAGTAAAATAGGGTTATTTGCAAACCGCAGAATTACCCGAAGCCTCGATAATATCCCTCCACCATCTGCGATGGTCTCCCCTCCCTTTAGGCAAGGGAGGCTATAAATAAAGCCACCCTGTTGGGTGGCTTTTTATTTCAGCAATTCATCAGTTGTGGTGTTGAAAACTTTCGCGAAGGCAGATAGCTCAATATCGGTGACAAAGCGCTGACCTGCTTCAATTCGCTGGATGGCATTTTTATCAAGGTCCATACCTGCAAGCTGTAATCTATCGGCAAGAGCACGCTGTGACATAACAGGGCTTGCCGCCTTTCGAAGCTGACGTATATTCCTGCCGCATATATTCAATGTGCCGTCCTTGTTCCTGTTTTTATACATAATATACCTCTTTTTGACATTCACTGGTTGTCAATAAGGTTATTATATGGTAAAATACAGATATAAATGACATTCACTAAATGTCAAAGGAGGAAAATATGCCAGACTATAAGAAGATGTATCTTGAGCTTTTCAATGCGGTGACCGATGCCATTGAAAAGCTGCAGGAGGTTCAGAAAAAGACCGAGCAGATGTATATCGAGGCCGAAGAAAAGGAAGTCGTCATAAAAATTATAAAAGAATAAGCCACCCTGTTGGGTGGCTTTTATTGTATCTTATTACTTTGTTGTGCCGACAAGGCCGAATGCGCCAGGGCCGCCGTGGCATGTGATAACACAGCCTGTTCTCATCCATGTGAAGTTCTTTACGCCGAGATTCTTTACAGTTTCTTCAGCGATTTCTTCGATTTCTCTTGAAAGATAAGGAGTTGTGATGAGATAGATATGGTCCTTATTGAGCTTATTGTTTTCGATATATTCTTCAACCATCTTTGCAACGATCTTTTTGAAGTTGCCTCTGTACTTCTTTGTAGCCATAAGCTTGCCATCGAGGATTTCGATGCAAGGAACGAGGGAAAGAAGTGTGCCTACGATGTGAGCTGCATTACTTACTCTGCCGCCTGCACGGAGATAGTCGAGATTCTTTGGAATAAAGCACATCTTTGTTTCAAGACCTGCCTTTACAGCGTAATCGGCTGCTTCTTCAAGAGTTGCATCAGGATGCTCGTCAAGATACTTCTGAACAGCAAGAACAACCGCTGCCTGACCGACAGAAACGTGCTTTGTATCAATGCTCTTTATATAATCACGGCCTTCGGAAGCCACGATACAGCTCTGATATGAGCAGGTTGTAACTGCAGAATATGCAAGATGAAGAATCTTCTTGTCAGGATGAGCTGCATGAATCTCATCGAGCACCTTTTCAAAGTCGAAAGGTGTGCTGCCCGATGTTGTAGGGCACTTGCCTGTCTTGTCATAGTAAGCACATACGTCTTCTGCAGGGAATGTGCCATCATCGAGAATTGCGCCGCCCATTGTGACGTGCATTGGTACGAGATAAATACCGAGCTTATCTGCCAGTTCCTTTGGGATGTCCGAGCCTGTTTCAGCTACGAGAATAATGTTTTTATGCATTTTTTACTCCTTCCGGCGGCATACCGCCCGATTATACTTTATATATAGTAAGTATAACAGTTTTATTTGTCCTCGTCAAGTGTTTTTCAATATTAGATGTCAAGGTATTTCTTATTTCATGTAATACAGCAATAAAAAATCGCCCCATAAGGGACGATCTTTTATTCCACAAGGCCATATTTGACCTTTATTCTGTCGAGTTTTTCAAGAAATGGCTCGGCGGCAAGATAAAGGAAGAGAGCCGTTGAAAATCCATGTACGCAGTCCATCGGGAAGCCTGTCACATAATAGGATATGATAACTCCCATATTTATCTTCGGTGTCACCATAAGAGCGGAAGCAGGATTCATGATTCCGCCGTAAATTACTATTCCGCACAGCACTCCAAAGGCGGCAAGGGCGGATTTTGTACGTCTGAGCCAGCCTTTTCTGAACAGAATACCTGCAAGAAAACCGATTATGCCCATGGCAAACATCTGCCACGGTGTCCACGGGCCTTGCGAAAACATAACGTTGGATACGAGCATTGTGACAGCACCCACAAGAAAGCCGGTTTCCCCGCCGAAAGCAACACCTGCAATGATGGTGAGAGCCATTACCGGCTTGAAGTTAGGCAGCATGAAAAACATCGCTCTGCCGGCGACAGCCATTGCGCAAAGCGAGGCTATCAGCACAAGCTCTCTTGCCTGCGGCTTTCTGCCTTCGAAAATCAGAAAGAATGGCAGCATTGTTTCAACCAGGATGAGCAGGGCTGTGAAGTAATATTTTCGGTTGCCAAGATAGGCTGTGCCGACAAAAAGTGTCAATGGAATAAGCATTATGATGAGGAACATAGCTGTAAGGGTGCGTTTACTGAGCTGTCGCTTATCGCGTGCGGTCTGCACCGCATAGTCAACCCTGTGGGACCTGCGTGTAACGCACAGAGCAAAGACGGCAAGAGCGCAGAGCAACATAAGATATGGCATCATATTGCTTTCGGCCATATTGAAGCCGCCCTCTTTCATAAAGAAGCCGAACATCGCAAGTGAAAGTCCGCCCGAAATCAAAGCTCCAAGCTTACGCCACCACGGTAATTTCTCCGGCTTGTCCTGCTCTTTTTTATCCTGCCTTGGCGGCATTGTAAAATCATCGTCAGGAATGTCGGGATGAGATGGCATTTTGCCTGAGCAAATATAGATGACATCCTCTGGGGTAACCGCCTCAGGGCAGACAACTCTTGCTATGCGGTTAGCCGATGTTGTATAGAAATTATTGCCCGAAAAGAAGCTGCGCGGTGTGCTTTCGGTGACGATACCGCCGTCAAAAAACAGAGCGCATCTGTGAGCATAGCTTGCGCAAAACTCGATATCGTGGCTGACCATAAAGACGGCAACCCCTTTTTTAAGTAGTTTTGCAAGGATTTCCGCAAAAACGCCCTTGAATTCGGCATCAAGTCCCTTTGTAGGCTCGTCGAGGAGCAGTATGTCTGGATTCAGAATAAGCACCTTGGCAAGCGCCGCTCTCTGCTGCTCTCCCCCCGAAAGGTCATACGGATGACGTTCAAGAAGGGTTTCAAGGCGGCACAGTTTTACGGCATACGCCACCATTTTATCCTGCTCTTGCTGTGGGATATCCCTGTCTTTGAGTATTTCATAAAGGTCATCGCGGACAGTTTTCTTCACAAACAGAGTCTGCGGATTCTGAGGAAGAACACCCACCGAGCCGTTGATTTCAAGTTTTCCGCGGTGTGCCTTCTGCAATCCTGCAAGGAGCTTCAGCGTGGTGCTCTTGCCTGTGCCGTTGCCGCCCAAAACGGCAAACAGCTCGCCTTTTTTCACTTCAAGGTCAAGACCACGGATGACATCCGGCTCATCTTTTTCATATTTAAACCACAAATCACTGCATTTTATGGCTGTTTCGCCTGTGTTCTGCGGAATATTTTCACTATAAAGCTTGTTAAGCTGATGATTTTGGGCATATTCCATCAGCCAGTTTCGTCCGTCACGGACATTGACAGGGCACTTGCCTTCACTTTCCACAGCCGACCATATTTTCATGGCGGCAGGCATTGCGTGGAACATGGAATGTCCGTCTTTTTTCAGTTTTGCTCCCACATTGTGAGGGGTATCGGCGCAGATAATTCTGCCCTTGTCCATAACGGCAACCCTTGTCGCCATCGGGAAGGCATCTTCAAGGCGATGCTCGGTGAGGATGACCGTCATACCAAGCTCGCGGTTTATTCTGCCGAGGGCGGCAAGGAATTCAGAAGCGGCAATAGGGTCAAGCTGGCTTGTCGGCTCATCGAGGATGATAACACCCGGCTGCATAGCCATAACCGAAGCCAAGTTAAGAAGCTGCTTCTGTCCGCCCGAAAGCTCTGTGACATTTTTATGAAACCAGCTTTCAATGCCGAAGAAGGATGCCATCTCAGCTACTCGTCTGCGGATGGTCGGAGTGTCATAGCCAAGGCTTTCAAGACCGAAGGCAAGTTCGTGCCACACCTTATCTGTCACTATCTGATTTTCAGGCGACTGAAGGACAAAGCCTATCCGCTCGCTCTGCTGACGCTGAGAAATGCCATCGAGAGGCTGACCTTCAAATATAATTTCGCCCGATTTTTCCCCGTGCGGAGCAAGAACCGTCTTAAGCTGTCTTAAAAGGGTGCTTTTGCCCGAACCGGACGGACCGCAGAGCACGAGAAACTCGCCCTGCTGAACTTCAAGGCTCAGATTATCGACAGCCTTGCAGTCGCTTTCGGGATAGGAAAAGCTGAAGTTTTTTATCTCAAATACGTTCATTTATCTGCACTCCTTCACGAGGCGACCACCGACAGGCATAAGATACTCAGGCACAGAGCCGTCTGTACTCCAGAGAATCTTCATACCTATGTATTTTTCCACAGTTTTCACAACATCACCGCCGAGAGCCTCGATGGAATAGCGCATCCATTCAGGGTGAATACATTTTTCGCCCATCTCCTTAGCGCATTTTTCACACTTTGTGCACGAGCCGGCAGGCAGTATAATGCTGTTTTCATCCTCAATTTCAAGAAGCTGGGCCTGCATACGGTTCTTTTCATAATCGAGCCCCTCGGATGCCTCCGCCATAGTCATATTTCTGTCAGGGCGGATTACCCAGCAGACAAGCTCAAGCTGATCATACTTATTCCATACGTCCATCGGGTTAAAATCAAACTGTGGACAGCACCATTTCTTATTGTAATTCGGACAAGCCTTGCAGAAAGGGAGGAACTTTTCGATGTCAACACATTCACGGATATATTCATCCACATTCACCTTTGCAGTTTTCACTTCTATTGTATAATTATTGTTCATTTTCCCTCTCCTTCCAGTATTTTTCTTCGATTTTATTTACAAATACAGGGGTTAAGCATAATAAAATATATGAAATATGGCATACAATTCCTGTCGGGGATATGATTTTTCCTGCAAAAGTCGGATAATATTCCCACGAGGTAAAACCGAAAATCGCCCCTGCGATTACGATTATGCCTGTAACGACAAGCCATATGGTTATCATTCTGTCGCGCCTGTCCCATTTATAAATGGAGAAGGCTGTTCTGCCTTCAAGACCGTAGCCGCGGCTTTTCATACTGTCGGCTGTTTCAAGGGCATTTTCAAGCGACCAGGTCACCATAATCGAAATTATGGTTATCGCCTTTTTAATTCGGTTTACGGCAGAGCCGTCACTTACATCCCTTCCCACGCATCTCTGCGAATCGGACACCAGCTTCATCTGGGATTTGAACCGCGGCACAAATCGAAGTGTCATACTCAGAATGAGGCTGAGCGACGGGATAATTCTGCCGAAAAGATAGACAAACTTATCGGCCGTCATAACCTCTGTAAAGCAGGTGAACCATATCATAACTGCGCCCAGCATAAGAGCCGAGCCGATGCCGTATGCGATACTTTCGAGGGTGAGAGGGTTTCCTGTAGGGAGATAGGTGAGCATTGTCGTTCCTTCGTGGTTGAACACAGGGTTGAGCAGAGCGGCAAATGCCATCATCGGCAGAATAAATACCATAGTACGTAAGATATTTGCCTTGCCATTGAGATTTACAGCGTAAATTACGGCGCAGACAAGGCTGATTGCAAGGCTTACAGGATGCATGAAAAACATAGCACAGCCCAGCACCATGGCAAAATATATTAAATTGACAACAGGGTGACAGGCGGAAAATGTGTCTTTGGATTTCATACTGAGCCTTTCTGATATTGATAATGAAAACGAATTGGCTTGCGGCGCGATTTATTAAACGGGACGTTGTAAACACCGTCCCCTTACACCCCCCTCATCAAAGGGAGGCTTTTTATTTGTATGGACAATTCACGAATTGTCCGATTTGATAGGCGGACTGTCGGGGACGCTGGTCCCTACGACATTGCAATAAAAAATCCGTACACCTGATGGTGTACGGAATATCAACTTAAACAGTCGACACCCGGTCCGGCAGGTACGAAATACAGTCCCGACGTATCTGACTTATTTGTCGCTGACGCAACAACATCACAGTGACCGACTCGCAGGGCTTCTCACCCTATTCCGTCTTGATGGACCGCAGTATTCAGTTTACCCTTTTATTTTACGCTGAAAACACAGGTTTGTCAACAGGGTTCTCTTCGATATCCAGCTTACGCTTTTTGAACTTCACATAGTAAACTATAAAGGCGCCCGATGTGATTGCCCACGAAACAGGATAGCTCCAGAGAATTGTCATAAGAGTATAGCTTCGCGGGATAACGAAAAATACCCAGAATATACGAGGCACACAGGTGCCGAGAAGGGTGATTATCATTGTCAGGAAGCTTTCCCCTGTGCCGCGTATTGCGCTGGAGAAAATACTGCCCGAAACATATATAATATATGTAGGCCCTAAAAGGAACATAAGCTCCTGAGCGATATATGCTATATTATAGTCATTTTTATTGAGGAAGAACTTTCCCAAAGGCACACACCATATGGTTATGACAGCACTTATTGCGATTACAAAAGCAGATGTCATAAGATGACCTGCATTGATGCCCTTTTTGCATCGTCCATAAAGCCCTGCGCCGTAATTCTGCGCCACAAAGGTGGACACAGCCTGGCTGAGCGCATCAATTATAAGCCATAGAAGCATATCAAGCTTGCCGCAGAGAGCCCACGCAGCTATATTGTCTGTGCCTGTTGCATTGACACTTGCCTGCAGAGTCATATTTGTTATAGGATAAAGCGACGACTGAAGTGCAATAGGAAATCCCACAGCGCATATCGACTTCATCGCCTTCATATCTATTCTGAGTTTTTTAATGTCGAGCTTAAGGGGATATTCATATTTCATAAGGGCGAGAACGACCATAACAGCGCTGACTCCCTGAGCAATAACGGTTGCAAGCCCTGCCCCCATTGCTCCCATTCCCATAAGACCGACAAATACAAGGTCGAGCACCACATTTATAAGCCCTGAAACGGCGAGGACATAGAACGGTGTTTTCGAATTGCCGACAGCTCGAAGAATACCTGCACCGATATTATATAATAACGACACAAAGAGACCGCCGAAATACACCTTTACATAGCCGAGAGCCATATCATATATATCCTGAGGTACACCAAGCATATCAACGGTAAAAGGCGCAATAAACATACCTGTGACAGACACAATAACACCTGCCGCAGCGGCAAAAGTGATGGCAGTATGAAGGGCTCTTTCAAGTCCTTTGTCATTCTGCGCGCCATAATACTGAGATATTATGATGGTGGCGCCTGTGGACAGACCAACGAAGAAGTTGACAGGCAGACGAAGCATACTTGTGACAGCATCTATGGCGGCAAGACCGGCTTTGCCTGTGAACTGCCCTACGATTATCGCATCGGCTGTAGTATAAAGCTGCTGAAAAAGACTGCCCAACAGCATTGGCCAGAAAAAGATGAGAAGCTGTTTCCACGGAGTTCCATGTGTCAGGTCTATGTTCTGCGACTTCATATGTATGCCTCCCCCTGAAATTTCTCTATAGTAATATTATAGTATATTTGCAGACGATATGCAAGCCGCATATTTTTCAGTTATCTGTATCAACATACCGAATCAACCGCCAATTTTCGACTTCCGATACCCTTGCGTGTCATCCCCATTTATGCTATAATATTGTATTATTACACAAAAAGACAGGATGGAAAATGAAAACTGTAATCGGCATTTTAGCTCACGTTGACGCAGGCAAGACAACCCTTGCCGAGGCAATTTTATACAGAGCAGGCAGACTGCGCTCCCTTGGCAGGGTCGATAAAGGCGATACTGCTATGGATACCCATGCCCTTGAACGTCAGCGCGGCATTACAATTTTCGCAAGTGAGGCACACTTTGAGCTTGGAAATACCCATTTCGCTCTGCTTGACACACCGGGACACGTGGACTTTTCTGCCGAGACCGAACGTGTTCTTCAGGTATTGGACTATGCCATCCTTGTCATCAGCGGTCTCGATGGCGTGCAGGCGCACACAAGAACTCTCTGGAAGCTTCTCAATCTCTATAATGTGCCGACTCTTGTTTTCGTCACCAAAATGGACTTTGCACGCTATTCCGAAGAGGAAATTCTGAAAGAGCTCAAAAGCGAGCTCAATTCATCCATCATCGGCATAAACTCCGCAGATTCCCACGAACAGTTTGCAATGTGCCGTGAAGATCTGCTTGATAAATATCTTGAAACGGGCGAAATCGGCATAGACGATATAGCCCAGCTTACCAAATCCCGCCTCGCCTTCCCTTGCTTCTTTGGTTCGGGTCTTAAAGTGCAGGGTGTGGATGACTTCCTTGAAACCCTCAGAAATATCGTAACTGAAACCGGTTACGGCGATGATTTTTCGGGCAGAGTGTTCAAAATCAGCCGTGATATCAAGGGCGAACGTCTTACCCATATCAAGGTTACAGGCGGCACCTTAAAAGTCCGCGACTCGATAGGGGAAGAAAAAATCAGCCAGATAAGGCTCTATTCGGGCGGCAAATACGAAACTGTGAATGAGGTCACAGCCGGTATGGTGTGCGCTCTCACAGGGCTTTCCGAAACATACAGCGGTCAGGGCTTAGGTACAAGTGCGGCAGGAGAAAAGCCTTATCTTGAGCCGGTAATGACCTATAATATCGAGCTTCCGGAAGGGGCAGATCCTAAGCTTATCCTGCCTAAGTTCAAGGTGCTTGAAGAGGAAGACCCTCAGCTTCGCTTTGTCTGGGATGCCCATCTGCAGACTATAAACGTCAGCCTTATGGGGCAGGTGCAGACCGAAATTCTCCGAAGCATTGTAAAGGAACGCTTTGACCTTGATATCGGCATAGGCGCCGGCAAGGTTATGTATAAGGAAACAATCGAAAATACCGTTGAGGGCGTGGGACACTATGAGCCGCTGCGCCACTATGCCGAAGTACATCTCATCCTCGAGCCGCTTAAAAGGGGCGCGGGGCTTGTCTTCGACACAAAGGTGCACGAAGACGATCTCGACCGCAACTGGCAGAGGCTTATCCTTATGCATCTGGGCGAAAAAACACATCTTGGCGTGCTGACAGGCTCGCCGATTGCCGATATGAAGATCACTCTTGCCGCCGGCAGAGCCCATCTCAAGCACACAGAGGGCGGCGACTTCCGTCAATCCACATACAGAGCCATCCGTCAGGGGCTTATGCAGGCAAAATCTGTCCTCTTGGAGCCTTACTATTCATTTATAATTGAAGTTCCGCCCGAAAGCATAGGCAGAGCTATAAACGATGTCCGTGCTCGCTTCGGCACATTCGACCAGCCGGAAGAATCGGGAGAAATGTTCCGTCTCAAGGGCAGAGCGCCTGTCACGACTATGGAAGGCTATGCCGCAGAGCTTGCCGCTTATACAGGCGGACGAGGCAGATATTCCTTTGAAGTTGAAGGCTATGACATCTGTCACAATCAGGATGAAGTTGTCAATGAATACGGCTATGACCCTGAGGCAGACCTTGAAAACACACCTGACTCGGTATTCTGCGCCCACGGCGGCGGTTTCGGTGTAAAATGGAATGAAGTCTTTGACTATATGCACCTTGAAAGCTGTCTTAAAGAAGAAAAAATCATAGAGGCACCAAAGGTAAACAGGCGCAATCTCAACATTTCCGATAAGGAGCTTGAGGAGATTATGCTCAAGGAATTCGGTCCTATCCGCCGTCCTGAGTACGGCATTCCAAAGGTGGAATCCTCTCCTCACAGAGAAACTTTCGGTAATGTCAAACGCAAGAATGTGCTGATTATCGACGGCTATAACGTGATTTTTGCCTGGGAAAGTCTCAAGGCTATGGCGCAGGGCAATATGGATCTCGCCCGCACACGCCTTATGGATTTGATGAGCAATTATTCCATGTATATGCAGTGCGAGACCATTCTGGTTTTCGATGCCTATCTTGTGCCGGGCGGTGAAGGCAGTCGTCTTGACTATCACGGTATTAAAGTCGTCTATACAAAGGAAAACGAAACGGGCGATGCCTATATTGAAAAACTCCTTGCCAATATCGGCAGAAATGACAGAGTCCGTGTCATCACAGGCGACGGTCTTATCCAGCTTGCCGCATGGCGTCAGGGCGTTATGCGTATGTCGGCACGCGAGTTTGAAAAGGATGTCGATGCAGCATACGAGCGTATGAGAAAGATGCTTAAGGACATCGGGGATACAGACCCTGTCACCTTCGGCGAAAAACTCCGCAAGGCACTGGAAAATAAACAATAATATCAAGGCATTCCGCAAGGGATGCCTTTTTGTTTTGCAGTTATCCTGGCGGATAGTCAGCCCCTTCATACACGCCATGCAATATAATATTATATAATGTTTGGGTTGACTAATCCTGTCGGATTTGGTAGAATAAAAGATAGTGAAAAACTATATTGGAGGAAATGAAATGAAAGAAAGAATTCTCAAAATACTCCGCACCATTGTTGGCTTTGCCATCATCGGTCTCAGTATCGCCATCACAAAGCAGGTCGGCTCCCTTAACCCTTGGAACGTTCTCAATGACGGCCTTTCCAAGACAATCGGAATCACTATCGGCCAGGCTAACACCGCTATCGGTATCGTTATCGTTCTTATTGACATCATTGCAAAGGAAAAGCTGGGCATAGGCACACTTCTCAATGCTCTCCTCATCGGCAGATTTACAGATATGTTTGTAAACCTCAATGCAACTCTCGGTCTCCTGCCAAGAATCGAAGAAATATGGCTTCAGGTTCCTATCTGCCTTGTGGCTATCCTTATCAACAGCTTTGGTCTTTATTTCTATATGTCTGCTCAGATGGGCTCCGGTCCTCGTGACTCCCTTATGCTCGTTGTGACAAAGCGTCTTCCATTCTCTGTCGGCACATGCCGTATGCTTCTTGAAGCATTTGCATTCACACTCGGCGGTCTCATCCTCGGCGGTGAATACGGTGTCGGCACACTTATCGCTGTTCTTTTCGGCGGTCCTTGCTTCCAGAAGGTATGTAAGCTCATGGGCTATAATGTAAAGGCAACCAAGAATGAAAGCTTTGCCGATACATGGCGCTTCCTCAAGGGATACTTTGGAAAGGCATAGTTTTTATGAAAATAAAACCTCCCATACGGGAGGTTTTTCTTTTTATATTTAGCTTCTGTCTGTTATGTGCTCTGCCTTTCTGCCCGACGCTGTGCCGTAGATTTCAGGGCTTTTCAGAATGCCCATCGGCTTGAACTGATATTCATAGCTCCACAAATCCCCTGCTGAACGCCAGGAATTAGGACTCTGATAGAAGTACACGCCCGGTGTATGATGGAGCTGTGCAAAGCCATTCTGTCTTACTCCGTAAAGGCGGAGAGTGATTTTATGCACACCCTTTTCAATATCATCAAGCTTCATCATATAAGGCGAGAAGGCTATGTTACCTCTGTCTATTCCATCGACAAACACCTTGACAAGTCCGCCTCTGTAACGAGGCACACGGATGGCAAGACTGTCCTTTACATCGACGGTGAAATTATAGTCAATATTGCCTGTATAGAATGGCAGGCCCTGATTTACAATGTCTCCAAAGCCGAGCTGACCGACAGGTGCTGTGACAGTCTTTACTGTGCCGCTGACTCTCACGCCGAAGTCGCCGAGGAGATAGTAATACTCAAGATTTGTTCGCTTTCCTATCGGTGTCTTTATCTCAAGAATATTTTCGCCGATTTTAAGGGCAGGCAGGTCGATAACGTTTATCGCTCTGTCCACATACCATCCTTTCACCGTCATATCGGCCTTTTCGCCATTGAGCCACACCTCTGTAACATCGGCATCTTCAAGACCAAGCTGTGGATTATTTACCGCATATTCACACGGAATGGTCATACGCAGGCGAAGATAATTTTCGCACTTTTCATCCTCGATAAGATAAGGCTGAACGACCTCCTTACGTCTTGGCGGAATGCCAAGCTGACGTCTTGCATCATTATCAAGGCGAAGAAGCTCTTCCAGCGGCTGATATTCCCCGTCATTCAGAGCATACTCAGCCATATCGAGAAGCAGCATATTCGGCTCTGTAAGGCTTATATCGACAGGCTTCATCAGCATAAACGGAGCATTATTCACTTCATTCTGCTCTGTCATTTCACAAGGCTCACCCGTTTCAAGATAAAGCAGAAGGCTGTCGTGCATATGCCATTTACGGCTGAAAACTGTATTTTCGCCCTGTATTTTCGCACCAAACGGCTTGATTTCCCCTGTCAGAGTGTCATATTCTGTGATTTTATAGTGTCCCTTAAGGCTGAAACGAAGCACTGGCGCATCGTCCACATCAGGACATTCAGGATTTTTGCCGTTTGCCACAAAGAGCCATATTCCATCGCCGTCTTCACGAAGCTGATGGATGATGCGGTCATAACGTATGCCCTTGTTTGTATGAATGTCGAGGAAACGCTCGCTTTCGAGGGCATTCAGAATTGCCGTCTGGTCAAATCCGATGCGGACACTGTTTTTATAAAGCTTTTTCAGCTTGTCGGACGGCTTTGCATCGATATGGTCGGGCATTTCGCCGACAAAAATCACCTTGCCGCCATTTTTCGCAAAAGTTTCAAGACGCGATGCTGTTGTGCTTCGCATAGTCTTGCTGCCGCAGACGATGACGGCATCATAGCTCATCTGCCCTACCTGAAGTGGATTCGATGCCTTTTTGCACTGATAAGGCAGGTCTGCTTCGCAGATGAAGTCAAAATCAATCTGACCAAAAATGAGATACTCTGTCAGTTTTGCAAACTGTTCTTCAAGTTTTGTGCGGATGACAGCCGTCTGCTCGGACGAACCCCAGTAAAGCCAGAAGGTTTCTATCGGATGGACAACAGCTACTTTAATGCGCGGTTTGCCTCGTGTAAGTGCGGTATTGAGGCGGGCGAAGTGGTTTTCCACCATAGAAAACTGGCTCCACCACGGCGACTGATAACCGATGGATGCAGGATAGTCACGCTTGGCTTCCCCCTTCATAGTCATCCATGTGAGATGAGGCACACGGACTGTGACGCCCAGCGCCGCCTGCCAGTCGCCCTGTAATTTATATCCTCTGAAGTCATAATCCCAGCCTGTAACGCCGTAAAGCTCGCTGAGCATACCCTCCTTGCCCTCCTGATGGACGATGGATGCCGTCTGCTTCGCCGAATTGTATTCGTGCCAGTCGCACAGCATATCGATGCCCGGAATGCCGAAATATTTATAGCATCTCATGGCATCGCCTACCGCCTGAGTCTGACTTTCAAGGGTAGGCTCGCCCATAACGTGACCTGTCATTGCAATACCGTTTTTCCTGCACCACTGACCAATCTGAGCGCAGTAGGAGTTTACAAAGCGGTCGGTTACTGTATTATGGAAACGATATCTGAAAAGGGAAACCTTGCCGCCTGGCAATTCCCATATAAGTTCAGGAAGTTTGGCGAAAATGCTTTCGCCGTAAAGCTTTTCAAACTCTGTTGGCAAGCCCTTGGTCCACGGCAGGAATACATCTTTCCTTTCACGTGCGAAATCGAGGGTATCCTTCGGGGTAAACTGAGGCTCATCGGTAAAGATGGCAGGGACAGTCTTGCCGAAATGGTTTCCCACCGCCTTTTTGTACTTTTCGTGGGTGGTTTTTATGAACTTTTCGATAGCGGCAGGCTCAAGAGTATCGACATATGCGTTATTGTTGAACCACGGGTCTGCTGTGGCGCACTCCATATAGGCATACCATTTTGTGCCCTTCGCATCGGCATTTTCGTCGATTTGTTCGTAGGATTTAAGCGTTCCGTCGTCATTCAGAACGATATCATATACCGCTAAAAGCTCGCCGTTATCCTGACGGATTGATTCCTGTCCTCTGCCCGGCTCAGGCTGAGTCGCCTTGTTAGGTCGGTGAGGCTCGTAAGGATTCGGGGTAAAAAGCAAGGTTTTACGGGCGAAATCATCGTTGTTATGTGTTATTTTGCCGCCTGCTGTGCCAGAAGGCCATCTGTCCTCGTCATAAAGCCAGGCAAGCATATTTTCGCTCTCCGCCTTTTCGGTGCAGGCCTTGATGTGCTCCATGAACTCCTTGTCAAGATAAGGGCAGTCCAGACCTGTGCGCACGTGCATATGAAAGCCGCCCATCCCCATTGTTCTGAGCATTTCAATCTGTGTGAGCAGGGTATCGCGGTTAAGTTTGCCGTTCCACGCCCAGAAAGGAGTACCTCGGTATTCGCTTGTCGGGCTTTGGAAAAGACCATCCTCAAGCTGTGGATTTATATTCTTTTTATAGAGCATAGTGTCCCTCCCCTGTGCTATAAGCTCCAGCTTTTGCTGTCGCGAAAGCTGTTTTATGGCATATTCGCGGCTCATAGCGTGAATTTTATTGTAAAACCGCTCACAGTACACAAGCTTTACGGGAGCGCGGTTTTTAGTGTACTTCGCCCCTTTGCCCGAGTTGTGAGCCTTCATTCGTTTATCGATATCGTCGGTCCAGCCTGTATAGAAGGTGTTGTCAGCGCACTCCACCATATAGACATAGCACGGCTTTTCTTTGCTTTGCATCTGTGCCTCCGCAGTATTTTCTGTTGTAAATATAATACCATACGACGTGCAATAATGCAAAAGAAAAAAGCCACTCATTGTGAGTGACATATATTTTTACATAGTTACTACCCCTCCACCATCGTTCCGATGGTCCCCCGCTCCTGACAAGGGGAGGCGAGCTTGAGGTGTGAAAAAGCCACTCATTGTGAGTGGCTTTTATTATGTTCAATTATTTGTTGCTCTTGAAAGCTTCGATGTACTTTGCAACCGAGCGGGACATTTCTCTTGAGAAGTCGGAGTTATACTTTCTCTTGCAGAATGCGTGGATCCAATCTTCATAGCTCATATTGATAGCCTTATTTGAGAGCATTTCCTTAAGCTCATCAGCTTCCATCTTGCGATAGGAGTTTTCGTGGACGATATGCTTGAGGTCTGCACGAAGTGGCTTCTTGCGGTCAATCTGCTGCTGTGTTGGGTATCCGAAAACAAGCATACCAACTGGGAATACATATTCAGGGAGGTTAAGGAGCTTGCGCTGTTCTTCGCAGTTTTCCATAACGTCGCCGATATAGCAGGAGCCGATGCCGAGAGATTCAGCGGCAACAACTGCATTCTGAGCCGCGATCATTGTATCGCATACAGCGAGCATAAGGTCGCCTTCTGCAGGAAGACGTGGTTCACAGCCTGCCGCTGCAAATGCATCGTACCACTTCTGATAGTCTGCGCAGAAAACAAGCACCATCTTGCCCTTTGCAATAAAGTTCTGATTGTCGCAAGTCTTGACGAGAGCGTCCTTGAGCTCCTGACTTGTAACGTCGATGATTGTATACATCTGCTGATTGCCGGCAGTAGGAGCCTGCATAGCAGAATGAAGGATGAGTTCCTTATCGTGCTGAGAGATTTCCTGTTCTGTAAAAGCGCGGACAGACTTTCTGTCCATAAGCTGTCTGATAACTTCGTTCATGATTGTGATTTCCTTTCTGATATGTGTTAAAATGTCATTCTGAGTCGAAGACGAAGAATCTCCTGACTTTTGCGTATGACAATCCCTCCACCACCTTCGGTGGTCCCCCTCCCCTTACACAGGGGAGGCTTTTAAAAAGGATTTATTCAATTACAGGTGGTAATTCTGTCTTACCGAAGACTTCGCCGAATTCTGCGATGTACTTTGCAACAGTTTCAAGCATTTCTGTGCCCCACTGTTCATTTGCGCGTGTTGGCTGGTCATTCTTGAAGGAGTGAGCGAGCCAGCCGTGGTCTGTGATATCCTTGATTTCGCGTGGGATAGTAACATTTGCGCCCTTGAAGACAACATTTGTCCATGCGCCCGATGGCAATTCGTCGGAAACGTCATTCTTGATGCCTTCGTCGAGACCGATGTATTCGTGCTTGATAAGGCTTGGGTCGACAGCCATAACGCCTGCAGTTTCTTCTGCGCCGCCGTGTCCGCCTGCCCATTCAGGATTGAGCTGACCTGCCATGAGCCACCAGTTGAGGTTTGCAAGATAAGCGCCCTTGCGGTAAAGATGCATACCGACAGCCTGGATGGAAGCTGTGTTGCCGCCGTGACCGTTGAGAATCATAAAGTGGCGGAAACCGTAGCGGTAAAGCTGGTCAACGATTGTGCGGAGAAGTGCGATAAGACCTTCAACGCCGAGAGAAACTGTGCCCGGGAAGCCCACAAGGTCGTCTGTTGCGCCGTAATTTATAGTCGGAGCGATGAGAATGTCGCTCTGTTTGTCGATAAGCTGTGCAATTTTATCAGGAATCATAGTGTCTGTGCCGAGAGGCATGTGCTTGCCGTGGTTTTCAAGGCTGCCCACAGGAATGATGATGGTGTCGCTCTTTTTGAGGTATTCCTGAACTTCAAGATAATTCATTTTTGCAAGATACATAGGGAGTCTCCTTTATGTAAATATTGTTGTACTTATTATATCACACATAAACAGAAATTGCACGAAGAAATTGAAAAACCCGCCCATAAGGACGGCTTTTATTTTACTTCTGCATAATTACGCAGTAGAGCTTGCGTGGGAGTTCAGCTTCTTCGAAGTATTTTATATCGACGATATTGAAGCTGCCCTTGATTTTTTCGATGTTCTCCTTGGAGAAGAAGTGGACGATATAGCCGTCGTTTTCAAAGATATTTTCGCCGCGCTTGTTACCCATGCCGAAGTGGGCATCCATATCGTTGCGGACTGTGAACACATGATTGCCGCCCGGCTTGAGCGCACGATAAACTTCGCCCATCATAAACTCAACTTCCTCGTCTGTAAACGCCATATTGAACAGCATATGGGAATAGCAAAGGTCGAAAGCGCCGTCTTCCACAGGGAAAGGCTTGCGGAGGTCGTGTTCGACAGTATTGATAGCAAGTCCCATGCTTTCAGCCTTTTCACCCAGTGCCTTGAGGCCGACAGGCGAATAGTCGATACCTGTCACATCATAGCCGTTCTTTGCAAAATGTATAGTGTCGCGTCCCTGACCGCAGCCAAGCTCGAGAACTTTCTTGCCACATTCAAGCTTCATAGCTTCTTCACAAGGATAGCTCATTTCCTCGCCGAACATATCAGGCATAATCATATAGGAATGGTCCCACTTGCTCTGCTGTCTGTCGAGATGCTCTCTGTCAGAAAGGCCGTTGAGCTTGTCAAACTCGCCGTTTTTATAACATTCGAGAGCTTCGATAAAGCGTTCAGGGCAGGAAGAAACGCCTGTATCACAGCTCAGACCGCGAAGTCTTCTGATAATTTCGTCAATTTCCATGCCTTCCACAAGTGCGGCAATCGAAAGAAGATTGCCCTTGCAGCCGCCAACGAATTTCACGTCGTAAACTTTGTTATCGCGCACATCGAAATGGATTTCGCTGACGCAGATGCTTTCAGGATAGTATATCATAATTTGTCCCCCGGATAAGTTTTTTATAATCATATAATAAAACATATCGGTTAGTCAAGATTTATGGAAAAAATCCATAAAATTCGTGCAATTTTCTTTGCAATATGATACAATTAAGTTATAAATATTAAACACAAGGAGGAAATCGTATGTGGAACAGCTTTAACACAGGAAAATACAGCGGTATGATCGCTGAAACCATCCGTATTCAGGGTCACGAAGGCAAGTTTGTCCATGCCTACTACTCCCGTCCAATAGGTGAAGGACCATTCCCAGGTATTGTGCTCATCCCTCATATGCCTGGCTGGGACGAAATGTGCAGAGAAGCGGCACGCCGCTTTACAGAGCACGGCTACAGCGTGCTTTGCCCTGATATTTACGAGGATTTCGGCCACGGCACACCGAGCGAAGTTTCAACCCGTATGAGAGAGGCAGGAATCGTTTCCGATGCTTCTGTAATGGGCGACACCGATGGCTCACTGGGCTTCCTGAGAAATCAGTCCAATGCCAACGGCAAGGTGGGTGTTATCGGAATGTGTTCGGGCGGCAGACATACATTCCTTGCGGCCTGCACTCTTGATGGAATTGATGCAGCTGTCGACCTTTGGGGAGGCGGTGTTGTATGCCCGCCTGAACAGCTTACACCATCAAAACCTGTCGCGCCAATAGATTATGCCGAAGGATTAAAATGCCCGCTTTTAGGCATTTTCGGCAATGAGGACAAGAACCCTACTCCACAGGATGTTGATAAGCTTGAGGAAGTGCTGAAAGAACTGGGCAAAAACTATGAATTCCACCGCTATGACGGGGCAGGTCACGCTTTCTGGTCCCACGACAGAGGGGCATACCGAGTCGAGCAGGCGATGGATTCATGGAACAAATGCTTTGAATTCTTTGAAAAATATCTGAAATAAGGAGCTCAAATGCCAAGAGATATTGCTGTCATCGCCAAGCCTGTCGGCTCGCGGTGCAATATGAACTGCGCCTACTGCTATTATCTTGAAAAGGGGCAGTATTCCACAAATAAAAAGCAGACGAGAATGAGCTTTGCTCTGCTTGAAAAGCTTATAAAGCAGACTATCGAAGCCAACGAAGGTCCTGTCGTCTCATTTGTATGGCACGGCGGCGAGCCTACTCTGGCAGGTCTTGATTTTTATAAGCAGGTTGTGGCTCTCGAGAAAAAATATCTTCCGAAGGGATGGCAGGCGTGGAATAATCTGCAGACAAACGGGCTTATCATCAATGATGAATGGTGCAGATTTTTGCGCGACAATCGCTTTGATGTGGGGCTTTCAATAGACGGTGATAAGCTGACTCACGATAAAAACCGCCGTGACAAGGGCGGAAATCCTACCTATGACAGGATTTATCGTGCGGCACAGAAGCTTAAATCATACGGCATTATGCCCGATTTGCTGTGTACAGTAAATGCCGAAACTGTGAAAAATCCTCTTGAGGTATACCGCGCTTTGAGAGAGCTTGATACCGGATGGGTACAGTTTATCCCTGTTGTCGTCCGTGATGAAATGGGCAATATTGATGATATTTCGGTGACACCTGAAAAGTACGGCGATTTTCTGTGCGCCGTCTTTGATGAATGGATTCACAATGATTTAGGCAGACTTGATGTTCAACTTTTTGCCGAAACGGCAAAGGTGTGGGCAGGCGGTAAGGCAGGGGTTTGCCATATGGCAGAAACCTGCGGTCAGGTGCTTGTCTGTGAGGAAGACGGTAGTATCTATGCCTGTGACCATTTTGTAGACAACGAGCATCGCTTAGGCAATCTTATGGCAAATAACATGGCAAAACTCGCCCACTCCGACGGGCAGATTGCCTTCGGCAACGCCAAAAAAGATACCCTTACAGACGAATGTAAGGTTTGTCCGTATCTTAAAGCTTGTAATGGCGGATGTCCGAAGGACAGATTCGGCGAAAACGGGCAGTATTATCTGTGCAAAGGGCTGAAGACATACTTCGCCCATGCCGATGGACCATTACATAAGGTCATGGAATTAAGCCGAAAAGGCATGAAACCTGATGAAATAATGAAAAATATATAAGAAAAAGACCTCCGTTTGGGGGTCTTTTATTCTTTTACATATTCAGCAATATCTTCAAGGCGGCAGTCGAGGGCAGAGCAGATTTTATCGAGAGTTTTTGTTTCAATATTTTCATTTGCCTTGAGACGGCGGATGGTTTTGCTGTCAATTCCGCACTTTTCACGAAGAAAATATGTCGATACGCCCTTTTCATCCATAATCTTCCAAAGTTTATCAAATACTATCATTATAACCCTCCTTGACAAATCTTATTATGGGGGTTATAATCTCAATTATTAAGGGGATATAATCCCCATATACAAACAAAGGGGGATTATAATGCCTGATTACAAAAAGCTTTATTTTGAATTATTCAATAAAATAAGTGATATTATCGAAGAACTGAAGGAAGTTCAGATTAAAGCAGAAGAAATGTTTATGAATGACGAAGACGAACAACAGTAAAAAGGCTCTCCGAAAAGGAGAGCTTTGATTTTCTTCTCTTTGCATTGAATGAGAATGGTTTATGTGATATAATAAATATACAAAGGAGGTATTGCTATGAAGTTTTTACTGAATACACAGGAAGAGCGTTGCCGAATGGAGGTCTATAACGAATACCTCCGCAAGATTCCTCAGCTTTTAGAGCAGCTTGAAGCTGTCGAAAAGATGTATGAAAAGGCTGTAATGGAAGAAAAAATGCTTGAGACAAAGGATGATGACAGCAGCCGTGCTCTCTATGCCGACAGACTTGCCCGAACAAAGAAGCAGTGCAAGGACCGTGCTGATGACATCCGTGAGCAGGCAAGGCTGATTTTCGCCCTCAAGGCTCAGATTGAAAATGAAAGCTCTGCACTGAGAGAATTGATTAAGTAGACTGCTTTGCGGACGAGCAATGCTCGCCCCTACAAGATGATAAGAAAAGCCACTCGTAATGAGTGGCTTTATTTTTTGAGCTTTATTTTTACTTTCTTACGGCTACTTTTTCGCCGAATTTTACGATTGTTTCGATATTCTGACGGGAGTTTTCCATGATATCTTCATCAATGATAAGCTTATCCTTTTCAACAAGCACAACTACTGTTGAGCCGCCAAACTGGAAATATCCCTTTTCCTGACCGCGCTTTACCTTAGCTTTGCCGTGGTGGTTTACGATTTTGCCCACGAGCAGGGCGCCAACCTCCATAATTGTAAGGCTGCCGAAGTTTTCCGTATTGAGCACAGTATACTCACGGGAGTTTTCCTTATAGAATGGATAATAATCGTTGGCAATAGGATTTACTGTGTGAAGTACGCCCTGAATGAAAACATTCTCCCCTTTTTCACCGTCGGCAACATAGCAGTAGCGGTGATAATCATCGACACACAGACGGAAAATCATCACATATCCGCCCTTGTATTTTTCGGCAAGGGAACGGTTTTTAAGCAATGACTCCACGTTGTAGCGTGTGTGTTTGATATTGAAAAATGTATCGTCACCGATTGGAATGACAGTCAGCCTGCTGTCGGCAGGGCTGATAAAATGGTCTTTATCCATATCGACAGGACGGGCTTCCTCACGGATTTCACGTGAGAAAAACTCGTTGTAGCTCTGATATTTCACCGGCTTGAACTGGGACATATCAATATTGTTGCTCTTTATGAAAGGCTTGATTAAAAAGCAGGAAAGCTTTGTGGAAAGAAATGCCCCTGCTGTTTTTGATATAAATGGCGCAGTGAGAGGCTTTAAGATAAATCTGCCCAAAGCTGTGCCATATAAGAAGGACAGGGCTTTTTCCTGTCCGTCTGTTGTTTCTATTAAAGTACCGTTACGGAGTTTTTGTAACATCTGTCTGAACTATCTCCCCTATAATCTGGCTGGATTCATCGTTGTTTGCAGGAAGTTTGAACTTTGTATATGCCTGAATTATAAATACTGTCACGATAACTGCGGCAATAGCGACAAGAATTGCCTTGAGCCCCGGCTTTTTAAGCGGGAAGTCAAGAATAAAGAGTGTGCCGACAAGAATGAGCAGACCGTGAAGAAGCACAAGGAATACGTAGTCGCTCATCAAAAACTGCAGCCAGAAAAAGAGCGGCAGAATGAAGGAAATGGTCGTCACAGGAAGGCCGCGGTATATCTTGTTTGCTCCGCCTTCTGTCTGCTGACGCTTTTCTTCGATGACATTGAAGAATGCAAGGCGGATAAGGGCGCAAAGGCAATAATAGAATACGATGCCAAGGCCGAGTGTACCTCTTACGCCGAGAAGATAGCAGATAAGGGCAGGATAAACACCGAAGCAGACGATATCACAGAGCGAGTCAAGCTGAACGCCGAAAGCTCTTTCGTCATTGGTGCGATTTTTCTTGGAGCGGGCAACTCTGCCATCGAAGGCATCACAGATGCCCGAGAATGCGAGGCAGAAAATCGCTTCCTTATAGTCGCCGTGAATAGCCTGTGTCATGCCGTAAACAGATGAAAGCAGGCTTAAATATGTAAGAATTACTGTATAATCATAAAATCCGATAAACTTGAGCATTGTTATACCTTTCCTTTCCCTGGTCTTTACCGATATAACTTATGTTTATTTCCTGTGCGTACTCTTTTGGACATTATACCATATCTGCGCAATTTAGTAAAGTAAAATCGGCTATTATTTGAAAATCAAAAGACATACAGCCTCTATAAACAGGAATAAAAATATAAATATTTTTCAAAAAGCTATTGCCTTTCGCGACATTTTCCCGTATAATATGACAAGTCTGTCTTTTGAGTAAACGCTTATCCAATAACCATCAAAGACAGAACAAAATATTCGGAGGAAATTATAAATGTCTGAACACAACACAAAGGTAGCCAACCCAGGCCCTCTCGGTCTTCTCGGCTTTGGCATGACAACTGTGCTTCTCAACCTTCACAACAGCGGTATGCTCCCACTTTCCATCGTTATCGTGGCTATGGGTATCGCTCTCGGCGGTCTTGCACAGATTCTCGCAGGTATCCGTGAAATGCGTCAGGGCAACACATTTGCCGGCACAGCATTCACAGCTTACGGTCTTTTCTGGTGGTCTCTCGTAATCATCTGGGTTAACCCATTCCCAGGCATCGAAGCTGCTGACAAGACATCCCTCGCATTCTATCTCCTTCTCTGGGGTATCTTCACACTCTTCATGTTCATCGGCACACTCAAGCACAACAAGGCAACTCAGGTGGTCTTCGGCTCTCTCGCAGTGCTCTTCTTCCTTCTCTCCATCGGCGATTTCACAGGCAACCACACAATCACAACAATCGCTGGTTTCGAAGGTATCTTCTGCGGTCTTTCCGCAATTTACAGCGCAATGGGTCAGATCATTAACGCTGAATTTGGCAAGGAAATCTTCCCACTCGGCTAATATTCGCTTCGCTCTCCCCATTGAGCAAACTAAATATTCGCGCATATCCCAATAAATAAACCCCGCTTTATTAAAAGCGGGGTTATTTTTTTATTCTACTGAACTTCCCAGCGGTGGCTGTTTCTGTCATCAAATGCGATGATGACCTTTTCAAGCAGTTCTTCATCATCAATGGATTCGAGATATTCGCCATCCACAAGCTGAAGCAGAACAGCTTCTTCTTCGCCCGGCTTGAGGAGGGCTACAAAAGTGCCGCCTTCGAATTCAAAATTATCATATACGAGATATTCAACTTCCTTGCCGTCTTCGTCTTCAACAAGAATAGTTTCAAACTTTTCGTTTTCCATGGTTTTCTCCTTATATAGTTATTTAAGCGAGTGTCTTTTCGGCAGCTTCAACAACGTGCTTCATAAGCACGCTTGTTGTAACAGCGCCAACACCGCCCGGCACAGGTGTGATAGCATCAACGATAGGCTCAACTTCAGCATAAACTGCATCGCCCGACATACCGCCGACACCCTTTGCTGTAACCTTTTCTGCATCCCAGTTCATGGATACATCGATAACGACCTGACCTTCGCGTACATAGTCCTTTGTAAGGCTCTTTAATACACCTGCTGCAGAAATGATAATGTCAGCCTCACGGCAGATTGCAGCTGTATCCACAGTCTTTGTATGGCAGATTGTGACAGTCGCATTCTTCTTCATAAGCATCATTGCCGCAGGCTTGCCAACAACGAGGGAGCGACCGATTACAACAGCCTTTTTGCCCTTGCAGTCGATGCCGTAATGGTCGAGGATTTCCATACAAGCCGCAGGTGTACATGGCGCATAGCCAAGGTCATCGCGGTCTTCAAATACACCTGCATTGGAAAGATGTGTCATACAGTCGACATCCTTCTTAGGGTCGAGGCGGTTGCAGATTTCATTCTGGTCGTTTTTAAGATGCTTTGGAAGCGGACGGAACATAAGAACGCCGTGGATCGAATCGTCAGCGTTGACTTCATCAATAACAGCGAGAACCTGTTCCTTTGTTGCGTCTTCTGGAAGTTCGAACTTTTTGATTTCAACACCTACCTGTGCGCCCTTTGTAACGGCGCCCTTTTCATAGGAAAGGTCGGATGGGTCTGCACCTACTCGAACAATACCGAGAGTTGGCATTACGCCCTTTTCGCGGAGAGCATTTGTGCGTTCAAGAAGATTTGCAACGATAGCTTCGTTGACTTCCTTACCGAGTAATCTCTTTGCCATAAATTATCCCCCTTAAACACCGAAACCTGATTTTACTGTATTGAAGATTTCATCTGCCATAGCGCAGTACTTATCAAGCATACCGAGAGCCTTTGCGTTCATTTCTTCGGCTGCTTCACGGTTTTTTAGTGTCTTTGTATTGATAAATACGTTAAGGCTTGCAGCCTGAAGACCAGCTTTAACGCATACAGCGGCACAGCCTGCATCGGAAACGGCAAGACGGCTTCCCTTTTCAGCGAAAACTGCGATATATTCGATAGCCTGACAGCAAAGCTCCATAATTTTCATAGGTGTGGAGCAGGCAACGAGAGTTGCTTCTTCGAGGATTTTTTCGCGGTCAGGATTGTCCTTTGGGATGCCATAAGCCTTTGCAAGTGGAACAAAGTTGATTTCGTCAGCTTCAACCTGGTCTAAAAGTTCCTTCTGAAGTGCGTCGCACTTTGCCTTAAGCTCGATGATTTCAGCCTCAACAGCGGCATACTTCTTCTTGCCCACTGTGAGCGAGCCTACCATATTGCCGAGAGCTGTGCCGATAGCGCCGACAAGAGCAGCAGCGCCGCCTCCGCCAGGAGCAGGAGCATCAGTCGCCAATACTTCAACAAACTTGCGGCAGCTTTCCATTGTCATATCCATAAATGTAATCTCCTTTATGTAAGATTATTGTGTGCATATATTCCTATTATAATAATAACATTTTTCAATGACATTTGCAATGGGAAGATAATTTACAATGTATTTATTGATTACTTTATTATCTCATCGTAAGATTTCCCGAAAAACAACATCGATAAAGCATCCATTGACGTTTTATAATCAATGGATGCTTCTTTTGAAACACATTCACTCCATTTCAATATACGTTCTTTGAGTTCTACACCTTTTATGGGACAACATTCAATCGATACAGGATTATCATTTTCTGAAATCAATTTGATAAAATAATCAATATTATTCTTAATACGCCTATAGATACCAGGAAACTTAATTGCTGATCCGTTTGGCATTTCCATTTCTTCTTGTCCGCCTGAGGAGAACTGGTCACGTATATGAGAATCAACAATGCCTTGCGATGTAAGCCAAAGCGCATATCTATCGTAGTTTCCGCTAAACACTTCTGGAAAGTTTACACAACCATATATAGTTAATCTTCGTTTTTCTTCAATAGATACATTTCTCCAAAGTCTAATAGTCGCAGAAACCACTTCATCAGCAGTATTACCCGCCCACCAAAGGCTTTCCCCCGTTTTTAATTTGCTTCGATAATACTTAGATACTGGCGCAATAGGATTATCTAATTTTCTAAGTTCATCGTAAGGAATCCCTATCTTATCAAAAATGGTTTCTCCTTTATCAAGTTTCATATCTATTAAATATCTAGGCATATGTGTTACTGCTATTCCATATAGGCATTCTTCATACGGCTTTGATATAAATTCTATTGGTTCCCCCCCAAGTTTTCCAAATGTCATATATATTCTTTCTACATCTGACAACCGTGTACTCTCCATAATACTACTTCCAGTTGATGTCCAGTGATTATCTTTTGTGCTTTTAACCTCTATACCATAAAGTTTAGCCGCAATAATATCTGGAAACTTTTGTCCTGACACCTTTTCAATAGTATTTTCGAATGATGTTCCTTTAGCGCACACTTCAAGAGCAGCCTTCACATCGTCTTCTAGCGGACTTCCACTTCTTTTTTTATAATATTCATAACGTTTCAAAGCATCTTCATTAAGTATTGCATTAGTTTGCTCCATCAACCTTTTAAATTCCGACAAACTTGGTTTAGGATTTACAGAAATAATCATACTTCATTCTCCTCAAAATATAATAGCCACTTAGACTCTATATTTTTAGCTATATTATATGCAAGTACACATGGAACAGCATTTCCTATAATCTTATATGCCCCACTTGATGATACGCTAGGATGATGTTCTGTTTTTGGAATAATGAACTGATAATCATCCGGAAATGTTTGTAGTCGTGCACATTCTCTAACTGTCAATCTGCGCTCCTTCAATCCCTTTATCAATTCATTCTCATGTTTTCCGCCATGCTCTCTGCTTAATCTTCGATATTCAATATTACCATGATGTTCTGATCGAATCGTCGGTCCTACTGAGTTTAATTTAACTTCAGTTTGTCCCTGACAATGCACGCCCATATATTTTGCTTTTGAATATTTGTGCTGAGATAAATCTTTAGCATATTCTGGTTCTTCCAATCCAACAAATGCATCTGCGCATGTCACGATTGGAGATTCTCCATCACCATGTGTTTTGCTCGGATACGGATCAAACTGTTTTGGTATATTTCTCTTACTCAATGCTTCAAGCGCATCTCTTTTTAAAGCTGATTTTTTGAATCCAAAAAAAATCACACGTTCTCGTGATTGAGGCACACCATAATCAGGTGCATAAAGAACTTTAGCAGGGACAACCAAATAACCATCTCCACCTGCTTTTGAAAAGTCTTGTTCGATTATCTCTTTTACATCTTCAAGATTAGTAAGTCCCTTTACATTTTCTGCGACAAATAATTTTGGTTCTGTTAAGGTTATTACCTCTCGCATCCACATATAAAGTTGACCTCTGTTTTCAACAGAAGGTTCATTTTCAGATAAAACTATACCAGTATGACTCTTATTTGAGTTAAACCCCTTACGCTTTCCTGCAATCGAGAAATCTTGACACGGAAATCCACCTGTTACAATATCAATATTATCCGGAAATACCTTTTCTCCATTGTATTCTCTTTTTACTAAATCCACTATACTGTCAAGATGATATACGGATTCTGCGTCATTTTTTTTATCAGAAAAATATTCTACCCACGCTGTTTTTGCATCAACAAGAATATCATTAGCAAATACTGTTTCAAAAATAGTAGGTGCTACTCTTACCCAATCGCCTAAATCTTCTTTTACCCAATATGGGTTTTTTTCTATATTAATAGATTTCTTCAAACAAATAAAGTCTCCCTCGAAACCTATATCCATTCCCCCACATCCTGAAAATAAAGAAAGTAGTCTCACTTAATATACACACTCCCTATCCATAAATGTAGTCTCCTTTGTAATTATAAGAAAAAGCTCTCGGATACACTTTTCAGTTGTATCCGGGAGCTTTGCTTCGCTTTGTATATTTTATTCTATTATTCCCACTCGATTGTGCCTGTTGGCTTTGGTGTGAGGTCGTAAAGAACGCGGCATACGCCTGGAACTTCTGTTACGATACGGTTTGTGATGTGGTTGAGAACTTCATATGGGATTTCTTCGATAGTAGCTGTCATAGCGTCAACTGTGTTAACAGCACGGATGATGACGAACCATTCATCTGCGCGCTTATCATTCTTAACGCCAACAGTTCTCATATCAGGAATAGCTGTGAAGTACTGCCATACCTTACCTGCGAGGCCGTTCTTATCGAATTCTTCACGGAGGATAGCATCGGATTCACGAACAGCTTCAAGTCTGTCACGTGTGATAGCACCGAGGCAGCGAACGCCGAGACCTGGGCCTGGGAATGGCTGACGGTAAACCATATCGTGTGGAAGACCGAGAGCTTCACCAACTACTCTTACTTCGTCCTTATAGAGGAGCTTGAGTGGTTCAACGAGTTCAAACTGCATTTCTTCTGGGAGACCGCCAACATTGTGGTGAGCCTTAACGCCCTTGGATTCGATGATATCTGGATAGATTGTGCCCTGTGCGAGGAAGGAAATGCCTTCGAGCTTGCGAGCTTCTTCATCAAATACCTTGATGAATTCGCCGCCGATAATCTTACGCTTTGTTTCTGGATCAGCTACGCCTGCAAGAAGATCGAGGAAACGGTCTGTTGCGTCAACATAGATGAGGTTTGCATTAAGACCCTTTTCGAAGATTTCGATAACCTGTTCGCTTTCGCCCTTACGCATAAGACCGTGGTTAACATGAACGGAAACGAGCTGTCTGCCGATAGCCTTGATGAGGAGAGCTGCAACAACAGAGGAGTCTACGCCGCCGGAGAGAGCAAGAAGAACCTTCTTGTCGCCAACCTGCTTACGGATGATTTCAACCTGTTCGTTGATAAAAGCTTCAGCAAGTTCAGGGGTATTGATGCGTGCCATAGAGTCTGGACGGATATTTTCCATAAGAACCTCCTAAATATATTAAATAGATTTTGAATACGGATATTATACCCAAAACGGGGCATAAGTGCAAGAACTTTTTTCGAAGAAAATGAGATTTTTTCACACCATTTATATGGTTTCTGACATTTTTCTTCACAAAACTATCCTTAACACTATAATTATATCAAAAACGCTTTTTCAATGCAAGAAAAAATTTTTGTATGACAGAAAAAAATATGATTTCTATTTTCCGATGTATTCGTTATTACTGAAGCGGCCGCTTATGACTCTGCCATCCGCCATTGTGAGAATGCCCATTCCTTCCCGTACACCGTTTACCCAGTCACCCTCATAACTATTTCCGCCATGCCATGTATATCTGCCTTTACCTGTGCGGGCTCCACTTACAAAGTCACCTTCGTAGACATCACCGTTTGCCCATATAAACTTACCTTTGCCTGTGCGTGCGCCATTTGAATATTCTCCTTCATAGACGTTGCCATTAGGCCATTTATATATTCCTTTGCCGTCAAGAGCGCCCTTTGTGAAATCACCTTCATAGGTTTCGCCATTGGCCCATCTGTATTTTCCCTTACCTGTACGGGCTCCGCCTATAAAGTCACCTTCGTAAAAATCACCGCTTGCGAACATAAACCTGCCCTTACCTGTACGGGCATTATTTACAAACGGACCCTCATAGACATTACCGCCAGGCCATGTATATCTTCCATAGCCGTCAGGGTTTCCTTTTGAGAAATCGCCTTCGTAGACTTCGCCGTTTGCCCATGCGAACCTGCCCTTGCCGCTGCGTTCACCGTTTTCAAAGTCGCCCTCGTAGACATCTCCGTTTGCGAACATAAACTTACCTTTGCCTGTACGGACATTATTTACAAACGGACCTTCATAGACATTGCCATTCGGCCATGTATACTTACCTTTGCCTGTGCGGACTCCGTTTGCATAATCTCCTTCGTATACGGCACCGTCAGGCCATGTGTATTTGCCTTTGCCTTCAAGAATACCCTTTACAAAATCGCCTTCATATACAGAACCGCTTGTCCATATATATTTGCCCTTGCCTGTGCGCTCACCATTTCTGAATTCGCCTGTATATGTGCCGTTGTCATATGTTGCTGTCTTTACTTCAGCAGGTGTATCAAGCACCGCTGTATTGACTGCCTTTTCAGCAATTTTTTCAATGTTTTCCTTTTTGATTTCAGGCTTTTTCTCGGCTTCAGCCCTGACCTGTGCAGAATTATCTCTGCCGAGAGCATGAAGAACACGCTTTGACAAGTCTTCAATGCGGTCGTTGAGATTCGGAGTCATACCGTCTATCCAATGGATTCTGCCGAGATAATAACGGGCGTCATCGGAAATATCGTTATCGGCAATATGGAATGGAATTATGACAACATCGGAGCGTGAAAATGCGATATCGATTTCATTCAGCACATGACGGGACTCTGATGCTGCCTTATTGAGCACCACAAGAAAGACAGCGCAGCTGTCGATGGCGCGTTTGATACTGCCTGCATATGTGCCTTCCACATCACGCGGAGCATACCAGCAGCGTATGCCTTTATGTTCAAGCTTATTTACAATAGCTTCTGTTATTGTACGGGATGATTCTGTATGATAGCTTATAAAAACGTCTACTTTCATAGATATTCTCCTGAGATTTATTATACTTATATTATACTCTTTTGTCGGAATGGCTGTCAACAAGAAAACCGCCCTCAAAGAGGACGGTTTCTCTACATTATATAATATATTACTTTATATAATATATTACTTTGCAATTGCGTTGCGGATTTCTTCGTTCATGAGAACGTCGATAGCCGAAGCCGCCATAGCCTTGATAGCTGTGAGATTTGCCTTATAGGCAAGCTCGCCGTTTACATGAGCGAGGAAAGCTTCATTATGGCATGTGCTGCCGTCTGTGTTTTCAACGTTAAGGGAAACATAGCAGGTCGGAACGACTCTTGAAACATTGCCAAGGTCTGTTGAGCCCGATGGCTCCTTCTTGTCCTTACCGAAGTTTGTGTAACCCATAGCTGTGAGGTTATTTGCCATAACTTCAACAAGAACAGGGTTGCAGTTGAGGTTATCGAAGGAGTTTTCATAGTAACGGTAAGTCATTGTTGCGCCTGTCATAAGCTCTGCGCCCTTTGCACAGTTGATGACCTTCTGGGTTACTGTATTGAGGTAATCTCTGTCAGCCGCACGGCAGAATACCTTGTAAACAGAGTGGTTTGGCACGATGTTAGGAGCCATACCGCCTTCTGCGATGATGCCGTGGATGCGTGTGTCAGGCTTTACGTGCTGACGGAGGGCATTGATGCCGTTGATCATAAGATAAGCCGCGTCGAGAGCGTTGATACCATCCCATGGAGCGCCTGCTGCGTGAGCTGCCTTGCCTTCGAATGTGAATTCGAGGGAGTCAATAGCGAGAGATGAGCCGTTAAGCTCTGTCTTATGTTCGCCGCCTGTAAGGTGCATCTGGAATGCAGCGTCGATATCATCGAAGCAGCCTGCGTTGACCAGGTCTACCTTGCCGCCTGTGCCTTCTTCTGCAGGAGTGCCGATATAGACGATTGTGCCGTTAAAATGCTCCTTGAGCTGAGCAAGGACATCAGCCGCACCGAATGTGCAGGCTGCGATCCAGTTATGACCGCAGGCGTGACCATTCTGATCCTTGTTTGGACCATAGCCAGGAAGGGCGTCATATTCAGCGAGGAATGCAATCTTTGGAGAGCCTTCACCGATTTCGCAGCGGAATGCTGTGTCGAGACCGCCGTAAGGATACTGCACACGGAAACCGCGCTTTTCCATTTCAGTTACAAGGAACTTAGAGGAATAGTATTCCTCATTGCCCATTTCAGGGTGACGGAAAATCTCATCGCAGATGTGGTTATAAAGATCTATATTCTGTTCTGCAAGGGCAAAAGCCTTGTTCTTGAGTTCGTTTATCATTGTAGTTTTCCTTTGCATAAAGTGTATATTTTTTGTGGTGGACAGAAAGAGTAATATCCATTACCTGTGTAGGTCTTGTTACACCTCATCCACCACTGACGTGGTCCCCCTTCTCCCACCGGAGAAGGCTTTAATGCGGCCGCTGATTTGGTCAGCGGTCAGCCATCTTAGAATCCGATTGCAACTGCGCCGCAGATGAGAATGAGCTCGAATGCGAAGATGATACCGAAGAGCGGAGCAACAAACTTGAACCACTTGCCGGCTGGTGCGCCCATAAGACCGGAGATGAGGAAGATGCCGTTTGGCCAGAACATATTGGAATAACCGTCGCCGAACTGGAATGCAAGAACTGCTGTCTGACGTGTTACGCCAATCATATCAGCGAGAGGCGCCATGATAGGCATAACTGCGGAAGCCTGACCGGAGCCCGAACCGATGAAGAAGTTGACGATATTCTGTACGACTACCATGCCCATTGCCGATACATACTGAGAAAGTGAACCCACCATGCTGCCCAATGTGAGGAGTGGCTGGGAAAGACCATAGATGATTGTATCGATGATGTTGCCCTGATTGAGCACAACTACGATGCCGCGGGAAAGTCCGACAACCATAGCACCGAACATCATATCCTTAGCCGCTGTAACAAAGTTTGTTGCGATTTCGTTGGCATTCATGCCGCCTACGATACCGGAAACGATCATTGCGATGATGAAGAGTGCGGAAAGCTCATTGATGTACCAGCCCCACTGGAGTGTGCCGAATACGAGGAAGAAGATTGTGATAAGGAATACAACGATGCAAGCCACGTTGCGCTTTGTCATCTTTGTATTGAGGAGCTCTTCCTTTGTTGCAACGCCTTCAGCCATATTGAGCTTTGTGCCGTAGAGGAGAGACTTTGTTGGGTCTGCCTTGATTTTTCTTGCGTAACGCCATACATAGCTGATAACGATGATTTCAAATACGATGAAAATGAAGATGCGGTATGGGAGACCGTATGGGTATTCAACTTCGGCAACGCTCATTGCAACGCCGATTGTGAATGGGTTAAGTGTTGCGGAAGCAAAGCCTGTGGATGCCGCAACATATGTCATACATGTGCCGACGAATGCGTCATAGCCGAGAGCGATTGCGATGCCGACGAATGCAGGGATAAGACCGTAAGTTTCTTCGCTCATGCCCATTGTGGAGCCGAGAACGCCGAAGAAAATCATAATTACAGGAATCATATATTCGATTTTGTCACCGAATTTTCTGATGAGAGCGCCAATCATGGCATTGAATGTGCCGTTATTGAGAAGTACGCTGATCCAGCCATATGCAAAGATGATGAAGAACATGATGTCAGCAACTTCTGTGAAGCCTGATGAAATAGCTTCGAAAAGACCGAATGGTGAAACAGGGGACTGTTCAACATAGTGGAAAGAACCGTCGACTACGACCATTCTGCCGTCTGCATTTTCCACTCTGTCATACATACCTGCTGGGATGATATATGTCATTACCGCCGCAAGAAGAATGATAGCGAAGATAACGACATAGTTGTTAGGCATTGTAAAGCCCTTCTTCTTTGTGTTGTTCATAGTTTCCTCCGAAATGTTTTGTGTTTCTTTACCGTACCTACCCTTTTGGGTCTTTTGTTTTTCAAATAAAAAACCTCTGATGAACGGCAGTTCTTCAGAGGTCATACATCGAGAGCAACAAAAAATCCGTGCGTTAAATATAACACACGGATGCTATGAACATACATAGAAACAAACGAATATTATACCTAACACATTTACCCTGGGGATAGCTCTCCTTTGAAGGATGGTAACTTTCCTTCAAAGACAGTCTTATACTTGTTCAGCATAAGCCCAACCGCTTTTCTGACGAGCGATTTCGGCGTCGATCCCTTTCGCCCCGGGTCACTGGCTTTCGGCCTAACCGGAGGTACTCTTGATAAACGCGACCTCTACCTCATAGCAATGTGAGGTATGGATGCATAATATCACACACTGTACGATTTGTCAATAGGTTGAATAAAAAAATATTTAATTTGCATAAAAATACAGTTTTCCTCCCAAGGGGACATATAAAAAGCTCCCCTTTCGGAGAGCCCTTTAACATTATTTTATTTTTTCAGGCGGTGTGAGAACAGGGCCGTCGATTGTGATTTTTTCAATAACAATATCGTTAACAGGCTTGTCCGAGCCGTTTGTCTGTGTCATTGCGATCTTATCGACGATATCCATTCCGCTTGTCACCTTGCCGAATGCCGCATAAAGCCCGTCAAGATGAGGTTTATCCTGATGCATGATGAAAAACTGGCTGCCTGCCGAATCCATCGGCTTTTCCTTTCGCGCCATGGATACAACGCCGCGCTCATGGACGATGTCATTTTCAAAGCCGTTTGCGGCAAACTCACCCTTTATGGCATAGCCAGGGCCACCTGTGCCTGTGCCAGTAGGGTCGCCGCCCTGAATCATAAATCCTTCGATGACTCGATGGAAAATAAGCCCGTCATAGAAGCCTTCACGGGCAAGAGTTGTGAAATTGGATACAGTCTGCGGCGCCTTGCTTGGGTACAATTCAAGCTTGATGTCGCCCATACCTTCGATTGTGATGGTTGCGTTCATCTTTTCAACTGTCTTTGCGTCGACAGCGTCAGCGCTGTTTGCCGCTGTTGTGGCGGCAGTAGTTACAGCCTCTTCCTTGGCAGAGCATCCTGCAAAAAGAAGGGTAAAAATAAGAGTTAAAATAAGTAATTTCTTCATATTTCCTCCGAGGGATATGTTTTTTATGATTATAGCATAAATAAGCAGGAAAATCCAGCCTGTTTTATACGGTAGCATCGAGCAGCTTCCCTACGATTTGTGCACAGATTTCACATCAGGTTCCATCATTCTGCCGCATCGAGGGCATTTTTGCTCATACATATAGCCGTGCTTCGGTGTTATTTTCACTTCTTTTACTTCAAGTGAGGCGCCGCACATCGAACAATGAAAACGTATATTTTCCTTTTCTGTCATTTTCACCATGGCAAGTCGGTGAAATGCATAGGCTATGCCCAGCATAGCAAGCATAAAATAGGTGTACGGATTAAACAGGTTATCAATTTTCCCAATTCCCACGTTAAGTCCGAAATATACTATACCATTAATCAAAAGCACAACATAAAGCAGATACATCACCCATGCTATTACCTTTACTTTGCCGTTCAGTTTCATTTTTGCTTCGTAATCCATAGTATCCTCCTGCCTTATTTTTTATTTATATGGTAATTGATAATAAGCGTGCCGTCCTCTCCGTCCTTTATCTTTTCAAATGAATGTCTGCCTCTGCCGTGTTCTGTGATATTTGCTTCATCATAATTTACGCTGCCGTCAGGATTTTTACCGTATGTAAAGCGTGTGAAGCCTCTGTTCTTTGAATAAATATTTTCGCCGTAAAATAGCTTGTAATTATCAATTTCAACACTATATTCACACTCTACCTTGCCGTATGTAAAGCTGACATCCTTATCGAGTCCCATTCCGTAAACCTTGTTGAAAAGAATATCTAATCTATCCTTTATGCTGCCCTCACCAAGGCTCATAGTCATAAATAGAAGCTCGTGACGATATTCGTACAATCCATCATCGTAAGCGCTGATTCTTGTGGAAATGCCTTCAAGAATATCTCCTTTACCATATCTTTCAAAGGTTATGGACGCTCTCTCATAGCGTATTCCGCTAAGCTCTCGAGTATCAAAGCGGAGTATTTCATCCATTCTTCGTGTGGTGTCCTTTGTGTAGGTATAATCCACAAGATGGTTATAGTTTTCGATAAACTGCTCTGTAGTGATGTCGCCACTGTTAGGCACTGTCATAAAGACTATCGAAAGGACTACGCTCAGCACAAATGCAACACCTTCTGCCGCTATCGTGCCGATAATACCAAGGACAAACGGAACATTTTTCACATCGTAGACCACATAGTCATCGTAATCCATAACTATGCCCTGTCTGCAGGTCTTATATGATTTATATAAAGTGATAAGTGAAATAATCGGAATATAGAATGCTTCGGCGAATATAAGTCTTTTCATTCCTCTTCTGAAAGCATCGGTAAATTCCAGCTTTCTGCCGTTGCCCATTGAAAGATGTATTCCGAAAAGCCATTTACCCGGTGTTGTACCGATTGTCGAAAGCCACAATGCCTCTATCATCACCGAAACGACAAGCGACACCATGCCGAAGATAGTTTCTGTCCAGCCGACGGCAAGAACGGGAGTGCGTTTAAGAATCAGTATCCACAACAGTACCGCCACAACTGCAAAAAGGCTTCTGTCTGTCATTCTTGCAAGAAAACGCTTTACAGGCTGTGGATATGTGCGCTGTTCTTCTTCGTTTACGAAGGAATATCCGTAATTATACATATCGTCCCTCCTTTGTGTATTGTAAAATCATTATAACATATTGGAGAGGCTTATTCAAGTATGATAAAAAGCTCCCGTTTGGGAGCTTTTGTTTATTTCTTTCTTGTGAATGTGCAGTATTTATATGGGACAGGCTCGGTTATTTCTTCGTCGACTGTGCGGATGAAGTCATTTTCGTCAAAGCTTGGGAAATATGTATCGCCCTCATATTCGGCGTCGATTTCAGTGATGTACATTTTATCGACGATATCTATTGCAGGGGCATAGACCGTGCTTCCGCCTGTGATATAGATTTCAAGCCCTGTTTCGCGGGCTTTTTCCATGGCTTCCTCAAAGGAACGTGCCATAGTACAGCCATCATAATTTTTATCCCTTGAAATGACGATATTCACGCGGTTTGGCAGAGGTTTTCCAATGGCTTCGATGGTTTTTCTGCCCATAATGACAACATTGCCCGTTGTCAGCTCACGGAATCTGCGCAGTTCGCCATCGATAAACCAAGGCATTTTGCCATCCTTGCCGATGAGTTTGTTTCTGTCATAAGCTACGATTAAAGATACCATAATTATCACCTAAAACAAAAGTGTCATAATTGGAATTGTCACCATTGAAAGCAATGTGGAGAAGAATACCACCTGGGAGGCAAAGCCGTAGTCCTGGTCGTATTTCGCTGCAAGAACTGCCGAAAGGGATGCTGCAGGCATACCGGAGAGAAGTGTGCAGACACCGAGAACGAGAGGTTCAGCCTTGAGAAGGCTCATTACGATAAAGACAATGCCCGGAATGAGGAGAAGGCGGATTGTGCTGTAATAGCAGAGCGGCTTCCATTCGATGTGCTTGAGGTCAATGTCCGCCAGAATCGCGCCGATTACTATCATTGAAATGGCTGTTGTGCAGCCGCCGACAGAGTTGAGTGTCTTTGTGACAAATGCAGGAAGCTCAAACGGAAGGAACATATAGGCAAAGCCGACAAAAACCGCCACAACGCAAGGATGTGTCACGAGATTTTTGATGACCGACTTACTGTCTGTCGTTGTATAAAGGCTGAGGCCTGCCGACCAGAGGAAGATGCGGAGCGGAATCATTGCGATGGAGGCATACATAAGCCCAATATCGCCGAAAACGCCCTGTGTGATAGGGTTGCCCAAAAAGCCTGCGTTGGAGGTGATGGTTGCGTGACGCATTACCACCTGCTTATTCATCGGATATTTTATGTAGGCCACACGGCTGAGTGCCCACGAGAAGAGCTGCACGCCCATATATGCGACGAAAACTGTACCTGCCGCTTTGAGAAGCTGTGCTGTCACTTCAATATTGAAGGACATTACGATATTGCACGGCAGAATGATATTGATGAGCAAATCGGACAGCATACCGCGTGTTTTGTTATCTATCATACCTTTTTTACGGCAGAAGAAGCCTATCATCATGATGGCAAACAGCGAAAGCTGCATATTGAGCATGGTTTCAAATGTGGACATAGTTTGTTCCTCCTTTTATTGGTCACTTATAGTGACGCGATATACGCTTTGCGTGCGATATATTTGCACGGCAAATGCGATATGTTCTGAGAACGCGATATGTTTGCCAAAGGCAAACGTTGTGGTATCTGCGATGCATTGAATTAAACGGACTGCGTCCTACACCTCATCCGTCAGCTTCGCTGACACCTTCCCCTCAAGGGGAAGGCTTTTACGAAAGCAAGCCGTATTTATCTTTTAATTCAAGTATTCTTAAAACGCTCTGGTTTATCTGGTCTTCCGATATTTCGCCGTTTTCGACGGCATTTACCACAGCCTCAAAGCTTTCGGCAAGATACAGCGGCATAAGCACTATATCGCACCCTGCCTTGACAGCCATTGCGGCACTTTCTGCGCCATAAGCCCTTGTTATTGCGCCCATTTCCATGGAATCTGTGATAATAACGCCGTCATATCCCATTTCATTACGGAGCTTGTCTGTTATTATTTCACCTGACAGGCTTGCTGGAAGATTATCACTTGTCACCTGAGGAAGCGTTATATGGGATGCCATAACCATATCGGTTTTGCTCAGATTATCTGCAAACGGAATGAGCTCGCACTCTTTAAGCTCGTTCCAGCTTTTATCAAGGCGGACATAGCCTGTATGAGTATCGGCATTGGTGTCGCCGTGCCCCGGGAAGTGCTTGATTGTAGCCATAATCCCTGCTTCGTGAAAGCCGTCAAGGGCATTTGACACCATTTTGCTTACAATCTGAGGGTCATCTGAAAATGCACGCTTGCCGATAACAGGGTTGTCAGGATTGCTGTTTACATCGGAAACAGGAGCAAAATCAAGGTTTACACCGTACTTTTTAAGGTATGTGCCGATGGTTTTGCCTACATAATGTGCGGCGTTTTCACCTTCGATATTGCCCATACTGTGGAAGGATTCCACCTTGAAATTATCGCTGTTGGCAATTCGGGAAACTGTGCCCCCCTCCTCATCGATGGCGATGAAAAGACCGTGCTTGCTGAGCTGATTTGTAAACTCGGTAAGGACATCAGGAGTATCGAGATTCTGACCGAAAAGTACAACTCCGCCCACAGGATATTCTTCAATGGCGAGGGCCATATTTTCGTCATATTCTGTATGATTTCCGCCCAATGCTTCGGGGCGGACGATGAACATCTGCCCGACTTTTTCACGGAGTGTCATTCCTTCAAGAATAGTTTCAGCCTTGGTTTTTTCTGCTTCGGTTGGAGGAGCCACCGGCTCTTCTATGGTGATTTCAATATTTTTTGTTGTGGTTTCTTCTTCAGGCTGAGCAGTTGTCATAGGGGTCGTTGCCTCCACACTTGTACAGCCTGCCAGCATTAAAAATGCCAGCAAAAGAGCGAAAATACGCTTCATTTTATATTTTCTCCAAAGAAATTCTCTTTTTCTTTACGTCAACATCGAGGACACGGACATTGATGATATCACCGACAGACACAACGTCCATAGCGCGTGTTACACGGTGCTTTGCAAGCTTGGAAATATGGACAAGGCCATCCTGATGAACGCCGATATCTACAAATGCGCCGAAGTCGGCAACATTTCTTACTGTGCCCACAAGCTCCATACCTGCCTTCAGGCTTTCGATATCGAGGACATCTGTGCGCAATACAGGCTGTGGAAGGGAATCACGAGGGTCAAGACCAGGCTTCTGCAATTCGCGTACAATATCCGCGAGAGTGATTTCGCCGATGCCGAGAGTTTCTGCCAATTCCTTCATATTGTAACCCTTGATTTTTTCGCCAAGGTCGCTGAGATTCTTGTTTTCAACATCCTTGAGAGTATAACCGAGAGTCTTAAGTAATTCCTTTGCCGCTGCATAGCTTTCAGGGTGGACAGATGTCATATCGAGCACATCCTTGCCGCCGTTGATGCGGAGGAAGCCTGCGCACTGCTCGAATGCCTTAGGACCGAGTCCCTTTACCTTCTTGAGCTGAGCACGGGATTCAAATCTGCCGTTTTCAGCACGGTATGCGTAGATATTCTTGGCAAGAGAACCGCTTACGCCGGAAATATAGCTTAAAAGTGATGGAGATGCAGTATTTACATCGACACCAACATTATTTACGCAGTACTCGACAACGCCGCCGAGGGAGGAAGCAAGCTGCTTAGGATTGCAGTCGTGCTGATACTGACCGACACCGATTGCCTTAGGGTCGATTTTTACAAGCTCGGCAAGTGGGTCCTGCAGACGTCTTGCGATGGAAACGGCAGAACGGAGAGAAACGTCGAACTCAGGGAATTCTTCCGCTGCAAGCTTGGATGCCGAGTAGACAGAAGCACCGCTTTCGCTGACTACCATATAGGCAACAGAACGGCTTGCCTTCTTGATCATATCTGCAACGAAGATTTCAGATTCCTTGGAAGCTGTGCCGTTGCCTATGGAAATAATGTCGATATTGTACTTTTTGATAAGACCGAGAAGCACTCTTTCTGCCTCGATAGTCTTGTTCTGCGGTGGTGTAGGATATACGACAGTTGTATCGAGCACGTCGCCCATTTCGTTGACTACTGCAATCTTACAGCCTGT